>JANNBX010000217.1:0-5079 GCA_031385945.1 Methylophilaceae bacterium
GTTAGATGCAACCGAATGGATTGCAAAAATAGTCGGCAAGTAGTTTGAGCATACTTTAAATACGCTATGTGACAAAAGTCTGACAGTTATGTGAAGGATTGATGAATATTCAATAGACTGTTGCTGTTATTTAGGCGATAAAAAAGCCAGTAAACTGGCTTTTACAATGCTTTAAAGTATGCTCAAACTACTTGCCGACTATTTTTGCAATCCATTCGGTTGCATCTAACTGGCTGTCTGCAGTGCTATCCATCGCACTAAAAATTGACCCTTGATGCGCTAAAAACTCCGCTTTAGTTACTTTCGAGTCACTATCAGCATCCATCATTTTCATCATTTTCGTACTACGTAATTCACGGCTATAACCGCCGGTAGTTAAGTCAATTTTTTGAGTTGCTTTAGTGCCAACCCACTCTTTTGTGTCTAGTGAGTCGTCATTATCTTTATTTAAAGCATCAAAAATACTACCGTAATAGCTATCAAACTCTGCTTTCGTCACCATGTGGTTACCGTCAGCATCTATCATTTTCATCATCTCCATCTTTTGAAATTGGCGCGCATAGCCTCCTGTACTTAGCATGGCGTCAGCTAACGCAGGGAGAGCAGTGCTACCAAACGACACAAAAATACTCGATAACAAAACGACTTTTTTAACTGTAATGTTCATTTTAAAACTCCTAATAAGGCACACTGTAAATTTGATAGTTCGTGGGTTCATTCAGGCTAATTGCTTAGCTAAACCTTAGTCCACCTATTGACTTAATACCTTACAAAACTTTTTATGATTATTTGCAGAACGTAGTTAACATAACCCTCACAGACGCTTTTGTAATAATTATTCAAAAAAGTAATTTAGTTTAATTGTATTTAGAATCATGTTGTTTCTGCTGGCTAATGATCCTATTGGTACATTGTTAATGCGGGATAATTAGATTGTGAATCACCCCCCTTTGCGGTAAAATTCATTCCCGTCTAGTTGCTAAATTTACCCAAATAGCTGTGTGTAGTGTGATCTACAGCTGAATTGGCTGGGTTAAGATTTAAAACCTAAAATTTTTAGGTCGCAACGCAATCATTTAAAAGTCTGTTCATGCCCAAATATGTATTCGTCACTGGCGGTGTAGTATCTTCTCTCGGCAAGGGCATTGCGGCAGCTAGCCTCGGTGCTATTCTCGAATCTCGTGGTATTAAAGTGACCATGCTCAAGCTTGACCCTTATATTAACGTTGACCCAGGCACCATGTCGCCATTTCAACATGGTGAAGTATTCGTGACCGATGATGGCGCTGAAACTGACCTTGATTTAGGTCATTACGAGCGGTTTATCAGCCAGCGCATGGCGCGTCGCAATAGCTTTACCACAGGCCAAATTTACGAAACGGTCATCAAAAAAGAGCGCCGTGGCGAGTATTTAGGTAAAACAGTGCAAGTGATTCCGCACATTACTGATGAAATTAAAAACCATATTAAACGTGGCGCTGAAGGCGCAGATGTAGCCATTGTTGAAGTGGGCGGCACGGTAGGTGATATTGAATCATTACCGTTTTTAGAAGCCATTCGTCAAATGGGTTTTGAAGAAGGCCGCACCAATGCTTGTTATGTGCACCTGACTTTATTGCCATGGATTCCAACCGCAGGCGAGCTTAAAACAAAGCCCACGCAACACAGTGTAAAAGAGTTACGCCAAATTGGTATTCAGCCAGATATTTTGTTATGCCGCGCTGAGCGCGAAATACCTGAAGAAGAAAAACGCAAAATTGCGTTATTCACTAACGTAGCTTATGAAGCGGTGATTAGCGCGATTGACTCAGACTCAATTTATAAAATACCAGGCTTGTTGCACGACCAAATGATGGATCAAATAGTGTGCCGCAAGCTGGATATTTTAGCTAAAGCAGCTGATTTAACGGTATGGAAAAACATCGTTTCGCGCCTTGAAAACCCTAAAAATTTAGTGAATATCGCATTCGTTGGCAAATATGTTGATTTAACCGAAAGCTATAAATCACTCACCGAAGCCCTCATTCATGGCGGCATTCATACTGAATCAAAAGTTAAAATTCACTATATAGATAGTGAAGAAATCGAAACTTCAGGCACCACAAAACTCGCTAATATGGATGCCATTTTAATCCCTGGTGGCTTTGGTGTGCGCGGTACAGAAGGCAAAATTACCGCTATTCAATTCGCCCGCGAACATAAAGTACCTTACTTAGGTATATGCTTAGGGATGCAATTAGCAGTGATTGAATTTGCCCGAAATGTTGCGAGTTTAAAAGACGCCAACAGTACTGAATTTAACCCAGAAGCACCCCATAAATTAGTAGGCTTAATCGCTGAATGGAAAGATGCATCAGGGAACACTGAAAAGCGTGATGAAACGTCTGATTTAGGTGGCACCATGCGTTTAGGTGCGCAATCCTGCCCTATTGAGCCTAACACGCTAAGTGCTAGTATTTACGGGCTTGAGGTGAATGAGCGTCATCGTCATCGTTATGAAGTCAATAATCACTACGTTGAGCAATTAAAGAAAGCTGGTTTGGTCATTTCAGCCCGCACGCCAACTGAAGATTTATGTGAAATGATTGAGCTGCCAGTTGCTACACATCCGTGGTTTGTGGCGTGTCAATTTCACCCAGAGTTCACAAGTAATCCGCGCACAGGTCATCCGTTATTTAAGGCCTTTGTACAGGCCGCTTTAGACAATAAAAAAGCATCATAAAAAGCACGGTGAAAAGCATAGTAAACGTTTCAAAATAGGCATTTAACAGCAGGTTTTGCAGAATAATTTATAAAAGGAATAAAAGTATGAGCGCCATTGTAGATATTATCGCCCGCGAAATTATGGATTCTCGCGGTAACCCAACTGTAGAAGTCGATGTATTGCTAGAAAGTGGCGTAATTGGCCGCGCAGCAGTGCCATCAGGCGCATCAACAGGTACTAAAGAAGCCATGGAATTACGTGACGGTGACATGGCGCGCTATCTGGGTAAAGGCGTATTAAAAGCAGTTGAAAACGTGAATACTGAAATTACCGAAGCGATTATTGGTTTAGATGTTGAAGAGCAAGCATTTATTGATAACACCTTAATTGAGTTAGACGGTACTGAAAACAAAGACCGCTTAGGTGCGAATGCGATTTTAGGCGTTTCAATGGCCTGTGCACGTGCTGCAGCTGACGAGTCTGGCTTGCCGCTTTACCGTTATCTAGGCGGCTCAGGTGCCATGCAATTGCCAACACCAATGATGAACATCATCAACGGTGGCGCACATGCTGATAACTCAGTTGATATGCAAGAATTTATGATTATTCCAGCAGGCATGCCAAGCTTTCGCGAAGCGTTGCGTTGTGGTGCTGAAGTGTTTCACAATTTGAAAAAAATTCTGCACAAAAAAGGTTTAGCAACAACAGTCGGTGATGAAGGCGGTTTTGCTCCTGATTTACCAAGTAACGAAGCGGCAATTCAATTGATTTTAGAAGCGATTTCAGCCGCTGGTTACGAGCCAGGCCGTGACGTGATGTTGGGTCTAGATTGTGCTAGCTCAGAGTTTTATAAAGATGGTAAATATCACCTTACATCAGAAGGCGTAGCATTATCTTCTGCACAATTCACTGATTACTTAGCGACTTGGGTCGATAAGTACCCAATCATCAGTATTGAAGATGGCATGAGTGAGCATGACTGGGATGGTTGGAAATTGCTAACTGACCGCATGGGTAAAAACGTGCAATTGGTGGGTGATGACTTATTTGTTACCAACGCGAAAATTTTACGCGAAGGCATTCGTTTAGGTGTGGCGAACTCAGTGTTGATCAAAGTGAACCAAATTGGTACTTTAACTGAAACGTTTAACACCATTGAAACTGCTAAGCGCGCAGGTTACACCAGTGTGATTTCACATCGTTCAGGTGAAACTGAAGATACAACCATTGCTGATATTTCAGTTGCTACAAATGCTTTGCAAATTAAAACAGGTTCTTTGAGCCGCAGTGAGCGTATTGCAAAATACAACCAACTATTGCGTATTGAAGAAGAAATTGGCGATAGCAACTCATTCGCTGGCATGAGCGCTTTTTATAATCTAAAAAGATAGTTAGCAAGCAAAAGCATTGAAAGCCCTCACACTCGTTTTTGTATTACTCATAGCCTTGCTGCAATATCCATTGTGGTTAGGCAAAGGTAGTTGGTTGCGAGTGTGGGATTTAAACCAGCAGATTTCTGGTTTAAAAAAAGAAAACGACCAATTGAAATCGCGTAATGAAAGCTTAGATGCCGAAGTGCGTGATTTAAAACAAGGTTATGCCGCCATTGAAGAACGTGCGCGCAGTGAGCTTGGCATGGTGAAAAATGGTGAAGTTTTTTATCAAGTGCTAGATGGTGAACAGCTTAAAAAAATGCCACCGCCACCAAAAATCCCCGCTGAATCAGTCGAACATAAGCCTTAGATAGCGCTAGAGCGCGCTTAGTTTTTAGGTGAATCGGCTTAAGAAAACTGAAGTCGATTCAGCCCCAGAACCTGATTTAAACGGTAATCTACAAAACTAGGTTTATGTTGTTTTCTAGTAATCCAAATTGTTTTCATGCCTAACCGTTTTGCGGTCATCAAAGCTGGCAAATTGTCTTCCAGCATCATGCAATCACATGCTTTCACTTTGAGCGATTTCAGTAACAATTGGAATCCGCGCACTGATGGTTTTGCGTGAAATTTGGTAGATTCCACGCTAAAAACCAGCTCAAAACAATCTGCAATATCCATAATTTCAAGTACGCGCAGTGCATATTCGCGCGGTGCGTTAGTGAATACACACTTACGCCCTGGCAGGCTGTTAAGCAGGTGTTTGAGCCGCTTAACTTGAATCACCATGTTAGGTAAATCCATCTCACCATGGGTTTCTTTTAAAAAGTGATAAGCGTTCACTCCATGGTGGCGCATCAGGCCTTTGAGAGTCGCGCCATATATGCGCCAATAATGCTGCCGCAGCTGATGTGCTGCAGTTTCATCTAAACTTAGCTCGTCCATGATGTATTGCGTCATGGCACGATTCATCACAGGGAATATATGCGCTGAAGCATTATG
>JANNBX010000007.1:0-4012 GCA_031385945.1 Methylophilaceae bacterium
CGCTAGATAAAGCATCTAGCTTTACAACAATAATACAGTTGTTTACGAGGCTCTGATTTAGCTTCTTAACTATGGTTTAAAACAACAACAACAAAGTAATGGCCTTTTTAGGGTTAATAATAATAACATTTAGCAAAGTTCCGATTACTGTAGTTTCAATTACAGTCGAAAGGAATAATCAGGACCACATTTGATATGAAATTCAAAGGTGAATCCATGTGGGTAGTAAAAATAGGGGGCAGCCTACTAGGCTCGCCAGAGCTAGAGCGTTGGCTAGATATTTTTGTAAAATTTAGCGACGGAAAAATTATCATCGTGCCAGGTGGCGGCGTTTTTGCCGACGCCGTACGTGAAGCACAAATACTCTCCAATATTAGTGATGAAGCTGCCCATAAACTAGCATTGCTAGCGATGGATCAATATGGGCATTTGCTACATAGTTTAAATCCAAAACTGGCCACTGCCTCCAGTGAGCTTGAGATTGACGAACGCACTTGGCAGCATAGAGCGATTGTGTGGCTACCCAGTCAAATGGTACTTGCAGACGATACCATTCCCCAAAACTGGGATGTCACTTCAGACAGTATTGCGGCCTGGTTGGCTGAGAAATTAGATGCTACACATTTAATTTTATTGAAATCTGACAAGCCAAACGAATCTGCGCTGGGCTTAAAGGTCATTACTGATGAGGGCTTAGTTGATTTTGCTTTTCAAAACTTTGTGCGCAATAAGTTGTTTTCGACTTGGGTAGTCAGCAAATCTGATTATGCACATTTTGAAGATGGAGCTTGCGGCATAAAACTCGCCAAAATTGCCGGTGCAATTCACTAAAGTGTCCCAATAAAATGTCCAAAGTATATTCAGAGCAAGAAACAAATGCGTGGCTTGCGAACCATCTGCCGCACTGGGAATTAGAAAATGGCTGGATACGTCGCAAATACAAAACCAGTGGTTGGAAAGCCACACTGATGGTGGTCAACACGGTTGGTCATTTAGCTGAGGCGGCTTGGCATCACCCAGATTTAACCGTTTCTTATGCGTTTGTCATTGTTAAATTAATGACGCACGATGCCAAAGGCATTACCGATAAGGATTTTGAATTAGCCGCTAAAATTGAGCAAGTGATTGGCTGGCAACCAGCCTCAGAAGGTGGTGCGCTAGAAGGAACCCCTAATGACGATGCGCGGTTTAAGTATATAAAATACGATTAAATCTAGATAATAAACCGAGAAAATATCGATGCTCTGCAGGTCAATATCCATGCGGCCTTCAGGGCGGCTGTTTAAAGCTCTTTTAGTTTCTAAATCGCTTCTTGTTTTTCAAACTTGCCAAAATGCAACATTATCGTTGGCAAAATCAGTAAATTTAATATCGTCGAAGTAATTAACCCGCCCACAATAATGGTGGCCATTGGGCCTTCAATCTCGCGCCCGGGTTGTCCGCTACCTACTGCTAGCGGCAGCAAGCCCAGCGCGGTTACAAGCGCAGTCATTAAAATAGATGGTAGGCGTTCAGAAGCCCCACGAATACAGGTTTCTAGGTTCCACATGCAGTTTTCTGCATTCACTAAATGCTGGTAGTGCGACACTAACATGATGGAGTTTCGTAAAGTAATGCCAAATAACGTGACAAACCCTACCAATGAGCCTAGCGATATCCAGCCGCCTGTAAATAACGCCGCCAGCACGCCACCAATCAGCGCGAATGGCAAATTGGCGAAGGTGAGTAACAGATTGCGCAGACTGCCAAACGCAATATACAGCATGAGAAAAATCGCGACGCCAGCCAGCAGTGAATGTACCACCAAGTCTTCACGCGATTTAGCATTAGCCTCCGCCTCACCGGTAAATTCTAAGTAATTGCCTGCGCCTAGTTTTAGCTCAGATTTGATACGTTTTTTAAGTTCAGCGGTAAAGCTCGCTACGTCGCGACCCTCCACGTTACTAGTAACGGTTTGAATCCGTTTGGCACCCGCGTGTAATATTTTAGAGCGACCACTTTCGTGAGTAATAAATGCCACATCTTTAAGTTTTAAAATTTTGCCATCGGGATTAAACAACGGAATGTGGCCAATATCTTCTATGTCATCACGCGCTTCTTCCTCTAACACCACGCTCACACCCACTACGCGGCTGCCAATATACACTTGCGCCACAGGCAGGCTTTCATGCGCGGCGCGAATGGTGTCTAATACATCTGTCGTTTGCAAGCCCCAAACGGCCAGCTTGTCAGGTCGCAGTCGAATCACCGCCTGTGGCGTGCCAGGTGGAGATTGAACAAGCACGTCGCTTGCGCCTTTAATGCTGGATACTAAAGCTGCAATTTTCTGTGCATCGCGGTCTAGGGCGTCTAAATCATTGCCATAAATGTTAATGACGGTACTGGCAGCATAGCCAGAAATAGTTTCTTCTATACGCTCGGTGAGAAAAGTGTTGATGGCAAAATTGACACCGACAAAGCCAATTTCCGCCACGCCATCGCCATCTTGGTCTTCGGTTTCACCAGCTAATTCTTCGCGAATATCTTGTAAAATGCGGTCTTGTTCTTGGCCTGATAGTGTGCCGATTTCGATTTCAAACTCACTATAATGTGTACCAAAGGTATCTGCACCATTCTGCGCGCGGCCTACCCATTGCGTGACTGATTTTACGCCCTTAATGTTGCCCAGTACTTTGGCCACTTGTTTACCTAAACGCAGCGATTCTTTTTCTGATGTACCAGGTACGGCGGTCATGTGCATAATAAAATGGCCTTCGTGCAGGGCAGGGATAAACTGGCTTTTGAATAGCGGCAAAATGCCAAGCCCAAGTGCAATCAACAAAAAGCTGACTGCAATGACGGTTTTGTACTGCTTTTCTATTCTATGCAGCAGCTTCACGTAGCGCGCTTTAATGAATTTAATCATTGGCGGGTCTTCAGCATCTAAGTTAGCTTTGCCTAACATAATGTAACAAAGTGCTGGTGTAAGCGTAAGTGCAATCAATAGTGAAGCTAAAATCGCCATAATGTAAGCAAAACCTAAAGGCGCGAATAGCTTGCCAGCCACGCCAGATAAAGTGAGTAATGGCATAAATACCAGCACGACGATGACGGTTGCGTATAGCACCGAGCTACGCACTTCCATGGAGGCGTTGTAAACGACCTCATGTATCGGTAAGGGCGCGGCAAGGGTGCGGTTTTCGCGCAAGCGACGGAATATGTTCTCGGTATCAATAATGGCATCATCTACAACCTCACCTAATGCAATAGCTAAGCCACCTAACACCATGATATTTAAACCAATGTTAAAATAACTTAACACCACAATGGCGGTGAGTAACGACAGCGGGATAGCGGTAGCCGAGATAAACGCAGTGCGCGCGTTAAACAAAAATAAGAACAGAATGGTGATGACTAAAATCGAGCCAATCAGAATATCGGTACGTACGCCTTTAATGGCAGTTTCAATAAAGTTAGCAGGTCGAAACAAGCCTTCGTGTAGGGTCACTTGCTCATTTTGTAGGCTGGGTTTCAGTTCTTGCAGAGCAGATTCAATAGCCTGGGTAACCGCATGGGTATTGGCTCCCAGCTGCCCTTGCACAGATAAATAAATACCTGTTTCTCCATCTACGGCTGCCGCACTAATGGACGGCGCAGCACCTTCCACTACCTTGCCTACATCACCCAGTTTAATACTGAGACCATTTTTGTGTGAAATCACTGCTTTGGCCAAGGTTGCAGTATTGGTTGCTTGGCCTTCGGTATTGATAATAATGCGCTGATTGCTGTTTTGAATAAAGCCTGCGCCCGAAACGCCCGTAGTTTTTTGTGTGGCAATGACGACATCACTGATATTAAGCTGGTATTGCAGCAGTTTCGCTGGGTCAATCTGCACCTGAAACTGCCGTACTTCGCCGCCAAACACGTTGACATCTGCCACGCCAGGAATCGCCAACAAATGTGGCGTGATGGTCCAATCCACCAGCGTGCGCAGTTCCATCAGGCTACGTTTCTTGCTAGTGAGGCCAAATCC
>JANNBX010000005.1:0-3338 GCA_031385945.1 Methylophilaceae bacterium
TAATTCTTGGGCGATTCTAGTAGCTACTGACCTGGCTGCAATGCGTCTAGGCTGAGTATGGCCTATTAAGCCTGCCACGCCCCTACCTAAATCAAGACAAATTTTAGGCAACTGCGTGGTTTTACCAGAGCCTGTTTCACCACACACAATCACTACTTGGTTGTTTTGTATGGCTTTGGCAATTTCATCACGACGGCTTGAAACAGGCAAATCTAGCGGATAAGTCGGCTTTGGCAAATCTGCTAAGCGTGCGGCGTATTTAGCTTGTGATACAGCCGTTTTTTGGTTAATTTCAGCCAAAATACGCTCAGCCTTTGATTGTATTTGCTCATTATTATTTTCAAGTGGTTTTGTAAGCTGATTCTTTTGTAGTTCTTCAAGTTCGCGCCACAAACGACGTATTGACTGGCGGTCTTTAATCAAACACGTTAAAAGTGAACTTTGCTTTGGCTGTGTAGGGCTTGCAGGCTTGATTATTGTCATGTTTGCTATTTTATCATGCGAGTTAAGGCCTAAACAAAGACATGCCTTAACTTTAAATTGACTAAATATGGAACTATTTTTTAGGTGTTACAAGCGTTTAAACTTTTGAAACAATTGGGTCACATTTAAAACGGATTCGTATGAAATAATATTATTTAACCATTATTTACAGTGACAACTAAGTTTGCATGAGATGCGGCAGACTTAATCACTTTGCAAACTTAATTGTTTGTGCAAATTTTGCTTTTTTAAATTTTTAAATGATCGGACTCACCATGAAATTCAATTTCTTCGCCTTAATTTTAGTTAGCACATTCAGCCTAGGTGCAAACGCTGCCAACTGCAACACGCTCATGGGCGGCTGCCCGCTAGACGAAAATCTAGCAACATCTGACCACATGCGTTCACAAATTCAAAACCGTGTATTACCACAAACAAACATGCCTCTAGCCTCAACAACTGCTAACACGGGCAAAAGCAAAAATACCGTTGCTAGCAAAAAGTCTGGTCAAACTGGCATTATGCGAACCATCAATAAAACAATTGTTAAGTAACTGAGCGTTCAGTTAGGTTAATTCAGCTAGGCTGAGAGTGACAAAACAACAAAACCCAACAAATACGCTCAGCAGTTGTTAGGTTTTATTGTTTTGATAGCTAGTTATCACTTAAGCGTTAATTCAAAAAACGCTCTTGCATGCTTTCTAAATTCAACTCTTGCAAAATACTTTCAATTCTTTGTGCCGCGTTTTTGCGTGGTTGACCTGTATATTGAGCAATAATTAGCTCGTTTTTCATTGAATGCTCCCAGCCTACCAGCTCAGTGACGGTTACTGAGTAACCCGCTGCCTCAAGCTGCAAGCAGCGCAATACATTAGTAATTTGACTACCAAATTCGCGGGTATGAATTGGATGGCGCCAAATTTCGCTCAATGCGGTTTTGCCAAAACTTTCTACCTTTTTAAGCCGTAACTGTTGGGCAACTTCAGCTTGGCAACACGGCACCAGCACCATATATTTAGCCTGCTTCTTTAACCCAAATTGAATCGCATCATCTGTTGCGGTATTACAAGCGTGCAATGCTGTGACAATATCTACAGTATTTGGCAAGGTGTTTGAGGTGATTGATTCGGCCACACTTAAATGCTCAAAAGCCATGCGTTCAAAGTCGCAATCAATCGCTAAACTACGTGATTTTTCAACCAAATCGGCACGGGTTTCAATGCCAATCACTTGCCCTGTGGCGTGTTGTTTCAACAATAAATCATACAAAATAAAACCAAGATACGATTTACCAGCGCCATGATCTACAAGCGTTGGGTTGGGGTTATTCGCTAACACTGCGTTAAATAGTGGCTCAATAAAATTAACTAAGTGATACACCTGTTTGAGCTTACGACGGCTATCTTGGTTGAGTTTGCCGTCAACGGTGAGTATATGTAGCGCTTTTAAAAGCGTAACGGATTGATTAGGTTTGATATCTGGTGTCATTAGCGTATTTTAAGGCAAACAAATGGCACACGCAGATAAAAACTTGTTTTTAATGGCTAAATGTTAAAATGTTATCTAAACAGCAATCTTTAATGCCTCGAAAATTAAAAAGGTTTGAAGCTTGACGAGGCGCAGGAATTATTTTGAACACGCAGCATACGACCTGTATGTAAATGGTCAAAATAATTGAGTAACGAAGTGTTGCGACGAATTTTTTGATTTTAGAGGTGTGCATTTCGTTTAGTCATCGATGATGACTAGGCGACAAGCCACAGACAGTACAATTAGTACGGCAAGGCGCAGGCAACAATGTCAGCGTTGATGAGGAAACGAAATAAATGGCAATTCAATGGTACCCGGGGCACATGACCCAAGCCCGCAAAAAAGCGGAAGAAACCATGGAATTCACCGATATGGTGATTGAGGTGTTAGACGCGCGCGTGCCAGAGGCTAGCCACAACCCGGTGATTAACGATATGCGGCTGTTTCGCCAACGGCCTAATTTGAAAGTATTAAATAAAGCTGATTTAGCTGACCCAAAAGCCACTGAAGCTTGGCTGAATTATTTTAATAGCTTACCAAACACGCGTGCCGTAGCTTTGAGCTGTAAAAAAGCGGGCGATGCTAAAAAAATACCTGCTATTTGCCGCAAAATCACCCCTCACCGTGGTACCCATTTAAAGCCGCTACGCGCTTTGATTATGGGTATTCCAAACGTTGGCAAGAGCACGTTAATGAACGCCCTGCTCAACCGCCGTGTGGCAAAAGTAGGTGATGAACCAGCGGTCACAAAAAGCCAACAACGCTTTGATATTGATCCTACGTTTAGCATTACCGATACACCCGGCATGATGTGGCCAAAAATTCAGTATGAGTCTGACGGCTATATGCTGGCTGCGAGCCACGCGATTGGCCGCAATGCAGTGATTGATGAAGATGTGGCCGTGTTTTTAGCCGATAATTTACTCAAAAATTACCCTGATTTAATTAACATCCGCTACAAGTTAGATGTGATGAAACTAGATGTAATGCAAATGGATGGCGTAGATTTATTAGCCGCAATCGCCAAACGCCGCAGCTATAAACGCCAAGACAGCAAATCGCAAGAAGGTGTATGGGATATGGAAAAAACAGCAGTCGCTTTTTTAACCGATTACCGTAGTGGCGCAATTGGCCGCATTAGCTTAGAAACGCCACTCAGTCGGCTTGCCATGGTTGCAGATATCAACAACCTAATTGCTGAGAAAAATGCGGCTGAAGCCGAAAGCGCAGAAGAGCAAACACCGCCAGCGGACGAACGTTAATACGCCTGAGAATGTAGCGCAGCTCTTGAAAAACCTTGTTTATGTGATTGATACATTGCAACG
>JANNBX010000012.1:0-2184 GCA_031385945.1 Methylophilaceae bacterium
TTGCCGAGCCTATATGCCTGCCAAGCCTTGAGAAAGAAAAAGCGTTTATACCAAGGCAAGGCGCTGGCGAACTCAGTTACAGCGGATTGCAATGCGGGGAATTTAGATTTCAATATGTCAATGATAGCCAATTTATTGTTAGGCCATTGGGTTGGGATAGGATAGAGGCCAACAAGCTCAGTGAGGATGGTGGAGCGGAACTTTTGACAAGCAGCTACACGCCTAGCCTCTACCTCTCTTGAGTAAGTAAGACGATGGTTGCAAAAGATATTGATAAGAACTCCAATGAGTCCTATCAATGCGATGATTATTGTGCTCTCTATCTCACTCTACCTTTATGGATAATGGCATATTTAACCGCGCTTGGTTTTGGCACAACGTTTGAATTAAGGGGCGCCGTTAGGCGTCCCGCTTGAATGATGGGTTAGCCAGCAACATTTGTTGAGGAGACACTTGTCGCTTTAGATAGATGTTTGCGAATGCTTCTATCTCTTAGGATCGCTGAAATTGCTGCAACACCAAGTATTAATGGAATGCTGATTTTCCCTACAATGAAAGGAAGGTTATTACCAAGACCGTCATTAAAGTCATTGAAAATAATAAATGCCATCCATCCAAAAATAACCCAATAAACAATAGTGCGGGTTTTTGTAAGTGGGTAGGTTAGTTTTTCTTGGCACGTTGGACAGGTGAGTGTTTTAAAGCCCAGAAATGATTGTTTTGGTACTTGAGTAAATTTCGTACCGTATTTCGTGCAAACAGCATCTATTGAATCTAAAGCCATAATTCCTCCTTGTGCTAACGTAAAGTAGAACCCAAATAAGGACTTAATCATTTATTTGTATAAGTTGTTAATTTCACAATTATAAGTATAATTTAAGCTAAATCAATAAGTAAAGTGTTTTTATTGCACCTTAAAACTATATTTTTATATGAATAATACAACTCAGCCCGTTCCATCAAACCCACCTAGATTGCTTGACCAAGTATCGGCAAAAATGCGGGTTAGGCACTATAGTTTGCGCACCGAAAAAACTTATGTAGATTGGATTAAACGCTATATTTGGCACCATGACAAGCGTCACCCAAAAGATATGGGCGCGGCGGAGGTGGAGAATTTTTTAACGCATTTGGCTGTTGTGCGTAAGGTATCTGCCAGCACGCAAAATCAGGCAAAAAGTGCGCTGCTGTATTTATATAAAGAGGTGCTTGAGCTGGAGCTACCGTGGCTAGATAACGTCACCCAAGCTAAAGTACCCAAGCGTATGCCTGTGGTGCTCACCAAAAGTGAGGTGCAGGCAGTGCTGAGCCGTATGGATGGCACAATGTGGCTGATTGCTAGCCTGCTGTATGGTAGTGGTTTGCGCATTATGGAGGCGCTGCGCTTGCGGGTGAAAGATATCGATTTTGAAAAATGTGAGATTTTAGTGCGAGAGGGCAAAGGCTTTAAAGACCGTGTGACCATGCTGCCAAAAAGTTTGGTTGAGCCGCTTAAAAGCCATTTATTGCGGGTGCAGGCTTTGCATAAAGATGATTTAACCGCAGGCCATGGCGAGGTGTTTATGCCGATGGCGCTTGCTAAAAAATACACCAATGCAGGGCGTGATTGGCGTTGGCAATATGTGTTTCCGTCCGTGAAGTTGTCGGTTGACCCATTGTCAAAAACCATACGCCGTCATCATGCGGATGAAAAAACCGTGCAACGTGCGGTGAAAAAAGCGGTAGGTTTGGCAGGTTTAACCAAACTTGCTACGCCACACACCTTTCGCCATAGTTTTGCCACGCATTTGCTTGAGGGCGGCTATGATATTCGCACAGTGCAAGAGCTGCTGGGGCATAACGATTTAAATACCACGATGATTTATACCCATGTGTTGAATAAAGGCGGACGCGGAGTGGGTAGCCCGCTGGATGTTTTATAAATTATAAATTTTTAGCTTGGTAGTAAACCACTATTAAGTAAGTTAATATCACGGCTATGAAACACCTAACCTCACGCGACAACGCGTTATTTAAAACCCTTAAAAAACTCAATGACTCCGCCCGCGAACGCAAGGTAGCTCAACAAACCTTGCTTGATGGCGTGCATTTAATTGAGAGTTATATGGCTCTTTATGGCGAGCCAAAACTACTGATTATCCCAGAGGGTAAAAGTAGCACTGAGGCTGTAGGTTTATTGCAACA
>JANNBX010000076.1:0-3065 GCA_031385945.1 Methylophilaceae bacterium
TGTTGATGCCCACCCAAGTTAGCCCATAAAGCTGAAAATTACCTTGTTTCACATCTGCAAAAAACGTACCCCAATCTAGGCTTTTAATGGCTAAATCAATACCGGCTGGCCGCATTTGGCTTTGCAAAATAGTCGCTAAACGCACGCGCTGGGCGTCTGTGCTGGTTTTATAAGTGAGCTTTAGCGGCAGTTTAACGCCTGCTTCTAATAATAGTTTTTTACTCAACTCAGGGTTGTAATCATAAGGTTTTAAAAGCGCGTTACCCGCATAGTGGTTGGGTGGCAATATTGCACTAGCTTGACGGGTATTAGTGACCATTACTTGCTTGATAATTGCGTTAGGGTCTATCGCGTGGGCAATGGCCTTGCGCACTTTTAAATTGTGCAAAGTAGCGTCTTGCATATTTAAGCCGAGGTAGGAAAAGTTGCTACCTTCAGTAGTTTTTACAGAAATATCTGATTGATTTTGCAGATATTTCACCAGTTCTGGAGGCAAATCACCTTGTAATAAATCAACCTCATGGTGCAACAGTTTGAGCACCCGCACAGTTGGGTCTTTCACCTCAGTTAGGCTGATAATTTGATTGTCACGCAGGCGTTTTAACACCAATTTATCTTGCCAACTCACAAATTTTAACGCCCCACTACCTATCGGCTTGTGCGCAAAATCATAATTTTGTGCGATTAAATCTTTAGGCAAAATACCGATAATGAGCTTTTCTGCAAAGTGCTGATCGGCTTGTTTTAAGTTGAATTGCACAGTGTCAGTATTGACCACTTCAACACTGCCGATATTGGCAAACTCTTGGGTATGTGGTGAATCTTTTAAGCTGGCAAAAGAATCATAAGTCGCCTTAACGTCTGTTGCATTTAACGCCTGACCATTGTGAAAAGGCGCGCGATTTTTATCGAGCGTAAACCGATATTGTTGCAGGTTAATCACCACCCAACTCGCTAAACTAGGGGCAGGTTTTGATGCCTCATCAAAATCAACAAGTGAGCGATAAATCAAGCGATTTACGCGTTCTGAAGCTGCGTCAGTTGCGTATCTTGGGTCTAGGTTTATGGGTGCTTGCGCGATTGCAAAGCGTATTTCATGATTGGTATTATCAGGTTTGTTACAGGCTGTGGTAACACAAAAAAATGTTAGAAATAAAAACCACTTTTTTATTTGGGCTGGATTCCCGCGTTCGCGAGAATGACGAGATGAAAATGTAGTGAATTTTAGTAAATATTGCTCAGAAGGATAGAAATGAACACCCGTCATTCTCGCGAACGCGGGAATCCAGTTACACAATTTAATCATATAAATCGCGCCAATCGGCATTTAAACTTTCAATTTCTTCTAACTTCCAAGCTCTACTCCACTTTTTCATCGCTTTTTCTTTGGAAATTGCACTTAGCATTGTCGCGTGCTGCTCATACCAAACTAGCAAACACACATCATAATCTTTCGTAAACCCATCAACTTCTTTATTTTTATGCTGCCAATAGCGCTGAATCAAATTGGAAGTAACCTCAATATACAATGTGCCATTACGCTGACTTGCAAGCATATAAACACAAGGCGCCTTCACGATGTTTAGAGCTCAAAAAGTGCAATCGACTCAATATGTGCTGTATGCGGGAACATATTAATCACTCCTGCTGCTTTAAGTGTGTAGCCTTTTTCATTCACCAACACCCCAGCATCGCGCGCTAAGGTTGCGGGGTTGCACGACACATATACAATTACTTTTGGCGCAGTTGCTGGCGTGATGGCTTTAACTAACTCAAACGCGCCATCACGTGGCGGGTCGATCAGCCATTTATCAAAATGACCCAATTCTGCCAAGCTTTCTTCTGTCATTTTAAATAAATCTGCCACACCAAAAGTGGTGTTGGTGATTTGATTCAGCGCAGCGCTTTCGTTTGCTCTATCGACTAAATTACTTAAACCCTCTAAGCCCAATACAGTTGCGCCACTACGGGCAATCGGTAAGGTAAAGTTGCCAATTCCACAAAAGAAATCTGCAATCTTTTCACCTTTTTGTGGGCTTAAAAGCTGCATGGCGCGGCGTATCATCACTTGGTTGATTTGCGGGTTTACTTGGGTGAATTCGTTAGGTTTAAACGGATAAGTTAGGCCGAATTCTGGCAGGCTGTACTTTAACTGAGCGCCTTGCCATTTTTCATGCGCTGAAAGCATCAACGCATCTGGATAAAAAGGCTTAATCGTGTCTGGCCCTTTAGTTTGCGTCCATATTTGCACTGTATGTTGCTCAGCAAAGGCTTCTAGTATGGCTTCGTCTTCTAATGTGAGCGGCCCCATAATGCGCAAAATTAGTACAATTACGCTATTCTCTTGCCCATTTTTCAGGTCAGCTTCACCGACAGCCAACTCAATTTGCGGCAATTTATCACGAATAGTGAGCTGCGTAATCATGTCTTGCAGCGGTGCAATTAAAGCGGACACTTCAGGCACTAGCACTTCGCAGCTATTCATATCTGCCACGTAGCGCGTACCTTTTTCGTTGAATCCCACCAAAACACGCTCTTTTGCGGTGACATATTTCACGCTTAAACGCGCTTTGTGGCGGTAACCCCAAGTAGGCCCGTAAAGCGGCGGCAAAATATTCACAGGCTTTACCGTGCCAATATGCCACAAATCATTTTCCAGCAAACGCTGTTTAGCAGCCACTTGGGCATTAGCATCCATGTGTTGCAATTTACAGCCGCCACAGAGGCCAAAATGTGGGCATTTTGGAGTTACACGCAGGTTTGATTGCTTCAAAATTTCAACAGCATTGGCCACTTCATAACTAGGCTTAACGCGATGCGATAAATAAGTGACTTTTTCACCCGGCAGCGCACCATCAATAAAAACAGTTTTTCCCTCAACATGCGCAACGCCGCGCCCTTCTTGGTCTAACGACTCAATGGTTGCATGTTTGATTTCTTGGGGAGTGTTGCGCTCAGCGTGTTTACGACGTGCCAAAATGAATACCTAATATTACCTAAAAACGATATTTTAGCTGGAAATAGCTAGATTAAGCTTTTTATAGCGACTTGATTACATTATCAAA
>JANNBX010000110.1:0-3669 GCA_031385945.1 Methylophilaceae bacterium
GATGGGGAAGACGATGTGCCTGCAGTTGGGGTTGAATGCTTGATTGAAGCCATGGATAAATATTAATTGCTTAAACAAATATTGTCAAGGCTATCTTTGCAACAACAAGGTATTGCGGACAACCCTTCAGACATTCATGTATATAAAAGCGAGATTCAGCCTTGTATTTTAGGATACTGCGACATTCCACATGGATTTCGTTTTTCTTAGGTATAACCCATACTTCAAACTCAAGTAGGGCGCACCCGCTTGCGGTGCGCCGTATGCCAATTACCTAAAAATAAAAACCCCCATGAATTACAGACGCGCCTGGCACCCCGGCGGCACTTACTTCTTCACCGTAAATTGTTTACAGCGTGGCAATAATAATTTATTGATTGAACATATTCAAACCCTGCGCGAGGCAATTGCCAAGGTCAAAAAAGCGCACCCTTTTACCATTCATGCTTGGGTGGTTTTACCTGACCACATGCACTGCGTGATTGAGCTGCCACTAGGTGATGCTGACTTTAAAACACGATAGATGCTCATTAAAATGTTGTTTTCAAGAGCATTACCGAAAGTTGAATATCGGTCAGATGTGCGGCTTAATCGCCGTGAACGCGGTATATGGCAACGCCGATATTGGGAACATTTAATTAGAAACGAGGCAGATTTTAATGCACACATGGATTATGTGCATATCAACCCGTTGAAACATGGTTTGGTCACACAGGTGAAAGATTGGCCTTACTCAACGTTTCATCGCTTAGTGAATGAAGGTGTTTATCCGCTAGATTGGGCGGGTGAGACGGAAGGTATATTGAGTTACAAAGATTGAGGAAGCGTGGTTCATTCGGCGCACCGCAAGCGGGTGCCCTACGAGTTACAACATCAAGCTTTAATCGAAACTCGCGTTATCCATTTGGCGGTCGGCTAATTGACTCATTACTTTGTTACGCTCGGCGTCATTCATATCCCACCATTGGCTGATTTCGTCCATGTTACGAAAACAGCCAAGACATAGGCCCGATAAATCATCTACAGCACAAATACCGATGCAGGGTGAAGTAACTTCTTGGTTCATACTTAAAAGCCTTAAACTTGATTTAACTCATTTACTTAACTTGGTCAAACTTAGCCAGGACTAAATTTGACTAGCCTAAATTAACTTAATTTGCCGTGGCATTGTTTGTATTTTTGGCCAGAGCCACATGGGCATGGGTCGTTACGGCCAATTTTTACGCCTTCGCGTTCAAACGGTAAGGCTGTGGTTTGTGTTTCAGTCGATTCAGTTTCTGTTTCTGTTGCCGTTTCTTCACTAAACTCAGCGTGTTGATATTGTACGTTTTCTAAATCAACCAATGGTTTTTCTACTGCTTCAACATCGGCTTCGGTTTTCACTTGCACCAGCATAGTAATTTTTGTGACTTCTGATTTCACCGTGTTGAGTAAGCCCTCAAAAAGCTCAAACGCTTCACGTTTGTACTCTTGTTTTGGGTTTTTCTGTGCGTAAGAGCGCAGATGAATACCTTGGCGCAAGTGATCTAGTGAGCTTAAATGGTCGCGCCAGTGATTATCTAAGCTTTGCAGCATGACTGAGCGCTCAAATTGACGCATGATGTCGGTGCTAGCTAACTGCTCTTTGGCGGTGTATTGCGCGTTTGCGGCTTCAACAATTTTTTCGCGTAGCGTTTCTTCATGCAAGTCTGGGTTTTCTTCCAGCATGTCCAAGAGTGGCATATTTAAGCCAATTTCAGTTTCTAGCTCGCGCTCTAAACCTGCAACATCCCACTGCTCTTCAACCGTACCCGGTGGAATATAGCTGGCAATTGTGCTGTCTAGCACATCTTCACGCATAGCTTGTATAGTTTCGCCAACGTCTGTGGCTTCTAGTAGCTCGTTACGTTGCGCGTAAATTACTTTACGTTGGTCGTTCGATACATCGTCAAACTCTAGCAATTGTTTACGAATATCAAAGTTACGGCCTTCTACTTTGCGTTGCGCGTTTTCAATTGAGCGTGTGACTAAACTGTGCTCAATCGCCTCGCCCTCAGGCATTTTTAAGCGTTCCATAATGTTCGCCACACGGTCACCTGCAAAAATACGCAAGAGTTGGTCATCTAAGCCCAAGTAAAAACGGCTTGAGCCTGGGTCACCTTGGCGACCAGAACGGCCACGTAATTGGTTATCTACACGGCGTGACTCATGGCGCTCAGTGCCGATAATATGCAAACCACCTGCGGCCAATACTGCATCGTGGCGTTGTTGCCATTCGGCTTTGATTTTAGCGATTTCGGCTTCTTTTTGGGCTTCTGTTAAGGCTACATTTTCACGCACCTCGTGAATATCTGGCTCTGGGTTGCCACCAAGCACAATGTCAGTACCGCGGCCAGCCATGTTTGTGGCAATGGTAATCACACCTGGGCGGCCTGCTTGCGCCACAATATGCGCTTCACGCTCATGTTGTTTGGCGTTTAACACTTGGTGCTCTAAACCAACTTTTGTCAATAATTCAGAAATAATTTCAGAGTTTTCAATTGAGGTTGTACCCACCAGCGCAGGCTGGCCTTTTGCTTGGCATTCTTTAATGTCTTCAATGACTGCTAAGTATTTTTCGCGCGATGTTTTATACACTTTATCCATTGCGTCTTTACGCAACATTGGGCGGTGCGTTGGAATCACAACGGTTTCTAGGCCGTAAATTTGGTTAAATTCATAGGCTTCAGTGTCTGCTGTACCTGTCATACCGCTGAGTTTTTCATACATGCGGAAGTAGTTTTGGAACGTGATTGATGCCAGCGTTTGGTTCTCTTTTTGAATCTCTACACCCTCTTTGGCTTCAACAGCTTGATGCAAGCCCTCAGACCAGCGACGACCTTTCATTTTACGGCCTGAAAACTCATCCACAATCACGATTTCGCCGTTTTCAATGACGTAATGTTGATCACGATGGTATAAGTTTTGCGCTTTGAGTGAAGCGTATAAATGGTGCACCAACGTAATACTGGCGGCGTCATAGAGTGAATTACCTGCGGCTAACAAACCTGCTTGCTCCATCAGGTTTTCAGCGCGCTCATGGCCCTCTTCAGACATAATGACTTGCTGCGCTTTTTCATCAACCCAAAAGTCGCCTGCGCCCTCTTCTTCAGTCTGCTTGGTTAAGTGCTTGGCAATGTCGTTAATGGCTTTGTATAAATCAATACTATCGTCTGCTTGGCCTGAAATAATCAAAGGCGTACGTGCTTCATCAATTAAGATTGAATCCACCTCATCAATTAGCGCGTAGCTAAGGCTACGTTGCACGCGCTCTTCTTTGGTGTAAACCATGTTGTCGCGCAGGTAATCAAAGCCGTATTCGTTATTAGTGCCGTAGGTAATATCTGCCGCGTAAGCTGCTTGCTTAGCATCGTGGTGCATTTGCGATAAGTTAATACCAACCGTTAAACCCAAGAAATTATAAAGGCGAGCCATCCACTCAGCGTCGCGTTTGGCTAGGTAGTCGTTCACGGTAATCACGTGTACGCCTTTGCCTGCTAATGCATTCAAGTAGGTTGGCAAAGTAGCCACTAAGGTTTTACCTTCACCTGTACGCATTTCGGCAATTTTGCCATCATGCAACACCATGCCGCCGATCAATTGCACATCAAAATGTCGCATGCCAAGCACACGCACACTGCCCTCGCGCAC
>JANNBX010000130.1:0-4038 GCA_031385945.1 Methylophilaceae bacterium
TATAAGCGGCGTTACTTTTGGGTGCTACTGCCAAATAAATCACCATATTACTGAGTGCCAACTCACCCTCTGGTGAGCCTAAGCGCTCAAAAATTTGCCACGCTTCTAGCGCCATGGTTTGCGCTTTTGGGTCGGCCAAACCAATATCTTCTATCGCCATGCGAATAATACGGCGCGCGAGGTATAGCGGGTCTGCGCCACCATCAATCATGCGTAAAAACCAATATAACGCGGCGTCTGGATTACTACCTCGCACAGATTTATGCAGCGCTGAAATTTGGTCATAAAACGCTTCGCCGCCTTTATCAAAACGGCGTAATTTGGCCGACATTGATGTATTTAAAAAGACCTCATCTATTTCGCTCACATTAGTGCTAATAGCGGCGTTAAATAAGCCTTCTACAAAGTTGAGCAAGCGTCTGGCATCACCATCTGCATAGGCGAGTATTTGTTCTTTAGCGGTAATATTTACACTAATATGCTCGGCCACCAGCAATCTAGCGCGCTCTAGCAATAGTGCCAGCTCTGGCTCTGTCAATGCGTTGAGTACAAACACTTGCGCGCGGCTTAACAGCGCACTGTTTACTTCAAAAGATGGGTTTTCAGTAGTTGCACCAATAAAAGTAATTAAGCCGCTCTCAACAAACGGTAAAAATGCGTCTTGCTGGCCTTTATTGAAACGGTGCACTTCATCAACAAATAAAATGGTTTTGCGGCCATGTTGCTGCAAGGTAAGTTGGGCACGCTCTACAGCGTCGCGTATATCTTTAATGCCAGACAACACAGCAGAAACTGCAATAAACTCAGCATCAGCAGTATTCGCAATCAGCCTTGCTAAGGTGGTTTTGCCGACACCTGGCGGGCCCCACAAGATCATAGAGGGTAATTTACCTGATTGAAACGCTAATCTAAGCGGCTTATTATCACCTAGCAGATGACTCTGACCGACAACCTCATTTAAAGTCTTAGGACGCAACTTTTCTGCAAGTGGGGCTGTTGGTGATATTGGCTCAAACAAGGGATTCATTGGGTTTATAAATTTGATGGAGCATAATTTTATATGACAGCAACTATTATAGTGCTTAAGTAAACTTAATGAGAGTAAGCCGCTTGATTTTTAACCAATGTGCTCGTGAAGTAATTTCAATTATAACTAAATCATAAAGTTGATATGCACAATGAATGAGCTGTTATGCAAGCAGTAGATTTATATCAGCGCTTCACTCTCTGTGTATGATTTACTCACCCACCACATCAGCGCCTATAGGTGGCACAAACTTAAATTGTTGCACATCAATTTTGCCATTGCGCTCCCATTGGCTTAACTTAATTTTAGTTTTGTTACCAAAACTATCTAATAACTCTAGCTCTTGCAACATGCCTTTATTAGCGCCGCTAGTTAAGAAACCTAGTGCTACACTTTCAAAACCGCTGTCTTTATCTTTGGGTGATGCGCTAACCCACTCTAAGTTAGCCGTATTACTCAAGCTTTTGAGATTAAAGTTTTTTTCAATTTCATTACCGCCAGCCAATAAAGCTGCAGGGCTGCTGCCCATGGCTTTGTCTAGCGCTCTGACGGTTACTTGATTAAGCTCCGGGTCATATAACCAAACCTTAGTGCCATCGCCAATAATTTGTTGCACAAATGGTTTGTCGTAATCCCAACGGAATTTGCCTGGGCGCTGTAGTTGCATGCTGCCTTTGACTTCTTGTAATTTGTGGCCGTTGGTATCTGTGACAACTTGATTAAATCGCGCCCATAATGTTTGAGTATTTTTAAAAAAATCTTTAAGCGAGGCGATACCATCAGCCTTAGCTGGCGAAACAAATAAACTTAGTATCAAACCTATGATGATCGTATTTTTTTTCAATGAAAACCTTTATATATCAGTGAGATTTGGTAATTTAGCCAACTCAATATGGTTAAAAAAATAAGCCTTTATTGCTAGTTGTTCAAAGCAAATATCAAAAACTAATCTTGGCTATTACCCAGTATTTCGCGGTTACCATTACTTTGCATTGCTGAAACCAGCCCTGCGCGCTCCATGTCTTCAATCAACCTTGCCGCACGGTTGTAACCTATGCGTAACTGCCGTTGCACGCCTGAAATAGACGCACGGCGCGTTTTTAAAACCAGCGCAACTGCTTCGTCATATAGCGGGTCAGTTTCACCACTACTCTCACCAAGCCCTGCGCCCTCTTCATCTATTTCACTCGCGCCGCTTAAAATGCCTTCAATATAGTTTGGCGCGCCTAAGCTTTTAATATGCTCCACTACGCGGTGCACTTCGGCATCGCTCACAAATGCGCCATGCACACGCACTGGGTAGCTACTGCCTGGCGGTTGATACAACATGTCACCTTGACCTAATAACGCTTCAGCGCCCATTTGGTCTAATATCGTGCGTGAGTCAATCTTGCTTGATACTTGAAACGCCACACGGGTTGGAATATTCGCTTTAATCAAACCAGTAATCACATCAACGCTTGGGCGCTGTGTTGCGACGACAAGGTGAATGCCGCAAGCACGCGCTTTTTGCGCTAATCGTGCAATCGGCTCTTCAATTTTCTTGCCGACCACCATCATTAAATCGGCCAATTCATCAATAATCACTACGATCATTGGCAACTCTTCTAGTGGCTCTGGCTCGTCTGGCGTAATGCTAAATGGGTGTGTAATCGGGCTACCGTCTTTAATCGCATCACGCACTTTTTTGTTGTAACCCTCAAGGTTACGCACGCCTAAACTAGACATCAATTTATAGCGCCGCTCCATCTCTGCTACCGCCCAATTTAAGGCATTGCCCGCTTGGCGCATATCGGTAATCACAGGCGCTAATAAATGCGGAATATCTGCGTAAACGCTCAGCTCCAGCATTTTTGGGTCAATCAAAATCAAGCGCACACGGCTAGGCTCAGCTTTGTAAAGCAAGCTCAAGATAATCGCGTTAATCGCCACTGATTTACCTGAGCCGGTGGTACCTGCAACCAACACATGCGGCATTTTGGCTAAATCGGCTACGGTTGGCTTGCCAGAAATATCTTTACCCAGCGCAATCGCCAATGGTGAAGATGAATCTGCATACACTTGTGAGCTTAAAATTTCAGATAAATAAACGATTTGGCGTTTTGGGTTAGGAATCTCCAAACCCATATATACTTTTCCCGGAATCGTTTCAACCACGCGAACACTAGCAACGGATAATGCTCTAGCTAAATCTTTAACCAAATTAGTCACTTGGCTACCTTTAACACCTGCGGCAGGTTCTAGCTCAAAACGCGTAATCACCGGGCCTGGCTGCGCAGTCATTACTTTGACTTCAATGCCAAAGTCCATGAGCTTGCGCTCAATTAAGCGTGAAGTGAATTCTAGCGTTTCGGCAGATTGCGGCTCAACGGTGTGGGTGGCTTCATCCAATAAATGCAGCGGTGGTAGCGGCGAATCAGGGTGCGTTTCAAACAGCGGCGTTTGGCGCTCTTTTTCAACACGCTCACTTTTCTTGATTTCTAGCACAGGCGCTTCAATCACAATCGCTGGGCGATCTTCATGCTTTTTACGCTCAACTTCTACATACTCAGTGCGTAACTGTTCGGCAACTTTCCCCACTTTGCGGTCTTGCCGCTCGTGCCATTTTTTTAATGCCCAGAAGTAGCCAGCAATTAAAGCGCCACCCACTTTTTCGGTAATTAAAATCCAAGACCAGCCTGTGAATAAGCTAAAGCCTGCCAGCCACACTACTAGCAATAATAAACTCGAGCCAGTAAAGCCTAATAAACTCTGTAATAAGCCATCTAAACTAGCGCCTAACATGCCGCCAGCAACAGCTGGTAATTCTGCTGGTAGCGCAATCAAATGGCCTGACTCTAGCGCGCAAGAGCTGATTAACAACATAAAAAAGCCGATAACATTAAACACCAACGGCTGTTTAGAGTCATGCGCTACTACATCTAATCGTTGATACACTAACCATACGGCATAAAATGCTAAAAGCACCCACCACCAAGCTGATAAACCAAAAACAGAGAGCAAAATATCGG
>JANNBX010000132.1:0-2801 GCA_031385945.1 Methylophilaceae bacterium
CCATATTCTGATTCATTTGCCCAATTTAGCACTTGTGTTTCGTCATCAAAGCGTGTGATAGAAACCACTGGGCCAAAAACCTCTTTTTGTACAATTTCATCGGCTTGCAACGCGCCTGCAACAATGGTCGGCGCATAGAAAAAGCCATTGCCAGAGAGCATTTTGCCGCCCGCGGTAATTTCAATGTTTTTTTGCGTTTTGGCTCTATCCACAAAACCTGCCACACGCTCACGCTGCTTTGCAGAAATCAGTGGCCCCATTTCTACACCATCCTCTTTTTGCGTGCCGACTTTAATGGTTGACGCAGCTACACTTAACTCAGCGACTAATTTCTCATAGATTTTTTTGCCTGCATAAATACGGCAAGCGGCTGTGCAATCTTGGCCTGCATTATAAAAACCAAAGGTGCGCACGCCTTCTACCACAGACGCTAAATCAGCGTCATCAAACACTATCACTGGCGCTTTGCCACCCAACTCTAAATGCGTGCGTTTGACGCTTTTGGCTGCTGCTTCCATAATTTTTTGACCAGTCGAAATATCGCCAGTAATCGATATCATCTGCACTTGTGGCTGTGAAATCATCGGCGCCCCCACACTCTCGCCGCGTCCGTTTAAAATATTCACCACACCTGCCGGGAATATCTCAGCGATTAATTCAGCCAATTTTAATGTCGTTAGTGGCGTCATTTCACTTGGTTTTAATACAACCGTATTGCCTGCAGCCAAGGCAGGGCCTAACTTCCAAGCCGCCATCATGAGTGGATAGTTCCATGGTGCAATGGAGGCGACAACGCCCAATGGATCACGTCTGATGAATGACGTATGACCGGCTAAATACTCACCCGCCAGCGCACCTGTCATGTTACGGATTGCGCCAGCGAAAAAGCGAAACACGTCAGCTACTGCAGGTATTTCATCGTTCAGTGCCGCCAAATAGGGTTTGCCGCAGTTTGCAGATTCAAGCTCTGCAAAGTGAGTTGCATTGGCTTCAATCGCATCCGCCAGCTTTAACAACATCGTCGAGCGATCTTTTGGCGTGGTTTTTTTGTAAGTTTTAAAAGCCGCTGCTGCCGCGCTCACAGCGGCTTCAATTTGCACTATCGATGCTTCGTTCACCTGTGTAATCTCTGCGCCAGTAGCTGGGTTCAGCACACTTATTAAAGCGCCTTCACCTTTTACAAATTGGCCGTTAATCAATAGTTTTGTTTGCATTTTCCATCTCACTTTAATAAAAAATTATTTACTGCTGCCTGCAATGCTCTCAGTGCCAAGTGTTAAATAATACGCCAAAATAATGGGTATTGCGGTAATCAGCATTACCATCATTGCGACTACGTTGGTGATGGCTGCATCGCGTGGGCGCGCGAGTTGGTTGAGCAGCCAAATGGGCAGTGTGACTTCGTGGCCTGCTGTGAAAATGGTAACGATAAGCTCATCAAACGATAGCGCAAATGCCAGCAAACCGCCTGCCAGCAAGGCGGTAGCCAGTTGCGGCAAAATTATGCGTCTAAAGGTGATGAAACCATCTGCGCCTAAATCCATCGAGGCTTCTACCAAGCTATGCGGCATGCGCCGAAAGCGCGCCACCACATTGTTGTAAATCATCACCACGCAGAATGTGGCGTGGCTGACAACGATTGTCCAAAAACCAGGTTCAATATTGAGCATATTCATGGCAGAAAGTAGCGCAATACCCGTGATAATACCTGGTAAGGCGATGGGCAGAATGAGCATGGTGGTAATGGCTTCTTTACCAAAAAAGTTCCGGCGATATAGCGCAGCGGCGGCCATGGTGCCCATAATGAGCGCGCTAAAAGTCGCCATGCTAGCTACCTTTAGCGAAAGTGTAATAGCCGACATTACATCGTCGCGCGCAAAAGCTGCGCTAAACCATTTAAGTGTGAAGTATGTATTATTGCTATCGTGCGCCACAAACGCATTGATTAAAATGAATATGATGGGAAAGTGCAAAAACACCAGTCCACCATAAGCAAGTGTTTTGAGCCACAATGGCGCAGCTGCTAGTGAATTATTTGAAGGTGACTTTTTATAGCGCATCAAAAGCCCCCGCACGCTTTGCCAAAGCCAAATAAATAAAAATCAACACAATGGGTACCACAGTAAACGCTGCGGCTAACGGCATATTACCGATAGAGCCTTGCATGGTATACACCATCGTCCCAATGTATAAACCACTTGGGCCGATTAGCTGCGGGATAATGTAGTCACCTAAAGTCAGCGAAAAAGTAAAAATAGAGCCAGCCACTACGCCAGGAAAAACCAGCGGCAATAAGATTTTACGAAACGTTTGCGTGGGTTTTGCGCCTAGATCGCTGGATGCTTGCAGCAAGTTGGTTGGCACGCGTTCTAGTGCGGCTTGAATTGGCAAAATCATAAATGGCAACCAAATGTAGGTGAACACGATAAAGCGCCCTAATTGCGACGTGGCCAACGTATTGCCGCCAATAACGGGTAATTGCAACACAGTATTTAACGCACTGCTAAGCCCTAAGTGATTGATGCACCAATATAAAATACCTTCTTGCGACAAAATGACCGTCCACGCATAAGTTTTTACAATATAACTGGCCCACATTGGCAACATCACCGCGATATAGAAAAAACCTTTTTCGCGCACGCTGCCATAGCGCGTCATGTAATAAGCGATAGGGAAGCCGATACACGCACAGCTAAGCGTTACCGCGATTGCCATGCTGAGTGTACGAAAAATGATGTCTAAATTGGTACTATCGAATAAAAGGCGGTAATTTTCAAAGGTTAAATCGTGAGTGACTGCCA
>JANNBX010000179.1:0-40079 GCA_031385945.1 Methylophilaceae bacterium
TTAATCAGATGTTGCGAGAAATTAGATCTCGCCCCAGCTTGTCTCCCACATGCAATGTTTGATTTTATGGCGGTTTGCAATCAGTTCATCAATGCTAGGCTCGTCATTTAACGCGCGTTTAATAGCAAGTTTAGTGGCATCGTAGTTATTTTTATACATATCCGCTTTGTCTAGTGTGCCTGCTTTTTCTAGCTCAATACAACCTGGGTCAACCCAAACTAGGCTGATGATACATAAATCATTCACTTGATCTTTAGGGATAATCCCTTCAATCACGCAATCTAAAATCGCATCGGCAGTTGCAGCTTGTACCACGCCACCAAACAAACCTACATCTGTGCTGCCTTTTAGCGTTACTTTTGGCACCATCATGCAAGCTGGGCGTACTAATTGGTTAATATCGCGCACGGCAAACATGGCTGTGTGGCCTTTGCTTTGTGCCATTAAGTTAGCAAATGCTTGGCCTACTGGGCCGTCCACTGCGCCGATTAAAATTTCTGGCATTGCGGCTGTTACGTCTTTGCCTTCACTGTAAACAGTGGCTTCGCCTGCTTTAAGTACGATTTTTGACATGAGATTCTCTTTAAAAATGTTAAACGAAACCGCTATTTTACCGCTTCAATCTTAATATTTAAAATCATAAATATTTAAAAAGTTAAAACCATATCTTTGTGCAATATTTCTGTATTGAGGTAAGCGTCAGAACAAACGACAAAGCCTGCCTTTTCGTATAGCGAAATAGCAGGCAACTGCGCCGATAAACGTATTTCAGGTGCACCATGCTCGCGGCAAATATCCACCGCACTGTTAAGTAGTGCAAAGCCAACCCCAAGGTTCCGATAATCAGCCAGCACAGCCATGCGGCCAATACGCTTAAAATCTAAAACGCGTGCGCAACCTACCGGTTTTTCATCTAAATAAGCGACTAATTGCACCGCTGTTAAATCGTCATCATCCCACTCGTAATCTTCAGGAATGGCCTGCTCAACAATAAAAACAGCCTCGCGAATCAGCCGTAATTGCGGCTCATGCAGGGCCCAGTTGGTTTGTACAATGTGGATATTACGTTGCATGCATAAAGGCTTTATAATGGTGCATTACTGTTTAATTCAGGCTATTTAATTTAGAAATTATATGATGAAAAATTACATTGAAGTATTCGCTCGCGTTTTATTAGCGCAGATTTTTTTAGTGGCGGTATTTATTACCATTTCGCAAATTTCCAGCATGCCAGACGGCTACGCTGAGTATACGAGAGGGTTAGCCGCTTATGGCTTGCCTGGTATTTTTGCGCCACTCACTATTTTTATTCAAATCGTATTCGGTTTGGGCTTGTTGCTAGGCTATAAAACCAAAGTGTGTGCTTATGTGTTAGCGGCTTATGCTATCTTTATTGCATTGTTTATGAAGCTTCAAATTCCAGGTGGCTTAATTTTAACCTTACAATATTTAGCCATTGCAGGCGGTTTGATTATGGTGGCGATACATGACCAAATGGCATTAGCACTTGATAACTTGAAAAAGAAATAGCTTCAAAATTAAAACTTAGTGGCTGCTTTTTTGGGCGGCCATTAAGTTTTTTGGTAGTTGAAATACTACGTTTTCAATTACACCTTGAAGTTCTTGCACGTTTCCTCCGCCTAGCATTTCTAACTTTGCAATCACTTCTTTTATTAACACTTCAGGCGTAGATGCGCCAGCAGACACACCAATTTGTTTTTTGTTAATGAGCCAATCTGCATTTAATTGGCTGGCGTTATCAATCATATAAGCTTCCACACCCTTGTTTTTAGCCACTTCGCGTAATCTGTTAGCGTTTGAGCTATTGGGCGAGCCAACAATAATGACAAGATCACAATCTTTGGTCATTATTTTTACGGCATCTTGACGGTTTTGTGTAGCGTAGCAAATGCTATCTGAGCGCGGCCCTTGAATGTTCGGGAAGCGTGCTTGTAGCGCTGCAACAATTTCAGCGGCATCATCCATTGAGAGTGTTGTTTGCGTCACATAGCTTAAGCTTTCAGGCTGTGTGACTTGCAGTTGAGTAACATCATCAGCCGTTTCAACTAAATAAATACCACTTTCAATTTGCCCCATTGTGCCCGCCACTTCAGGGTGGCCTTTGTGACCTATCATCACAATATCGCGGCCAGCTTTGTGCATTTTGGCTACTTCTAAATGTACTTTAGTCACCAGCGGGCAAGTGGCATCATACACAATCAGCCCGCGCGCTTCGGCCTCACTGCGCACTTCATTGGCAACACCATGTGCGCTAAAAATCACTGTATTACCAGTTGGCACATCGCTTAACTCTTCAATAAAAATTGCACCTTTGCGCTTCAATTCATCTACTACATATTTATTGTGTACCACTTCATGGCGTACATAAATGGGCGCGCCAAATTTTTCTAATGCTTGTTCAACAATAATAATCGCACGGTCAACACCTGCACAAAAACCACGTGGGTTTGCTAATACTATGTCCATCTAAATCCTTAACAATCAGGGTGTCTCTATCAGTCAAATTATAGCGTTTTAGCTGCCTAAAAAGTGCGCAAAAGTGAGTAAAAAGAAGCTGCCCAATAGTAATATTAACCCGCGCCACACTAGGCCGACTGCACTTTTTAAGTAATCTGCATCAGCTAATTCGCCAATGCCGAGCTCTTGGCTTAAACCATTTGTTGGGTGTAGGGCAGTTAAATCCAACTTTACTTCAAGCGCGCCAGCGCCACTTGCCACAATAGCGGCGTAAGTTTTATTTTTGCAATCATCAATTTGCGTGCGCCAGCAATAGACTGCGTCTTCAAAATCACCCACCACGGCAAAGCAGGTAGCAGTTAAATAGCTGGGTAGCCAATCGAGTAAAGCTAATATTTTTGCAGTCATTCGCTCAAACGCGCTTTCGGGTTCATGCGTATGTTTGCTGGCTAATCGCACACTTAAAGCAAATAAAATCACCCCTGCCGCACCGAGTATAAAAAACCAAAAAATAAGTGCTAACAAACCGTAATGTGCGCTTTTAAACAAGGCGGCAATGCTATTACTCGCAATTTGGTTGGCATTGTTTGATGGTTGCTCAGTAGAGCGAATCGCTTGCCAACGGTTGTACTCGGCTTCTGCATCTGGCAAATTCTGCTGCGAAAGCGCATCTGCAATTTTTTTAGGTTTAACACCAAAATTACTAAAATCTAGCGTGAAATATAAGATTAAAAAGCCAAAAATCAGCCCTAAAAGCGCATGTGTTTGATGCAAATAGAGGCCTAGCAAGCCCGTCAACAGGGCTGGTACAAGTACCCCTAGCAGCCATATAAATAGGGCGTGAGAGGCTTTTCCGCCATTAAAATAATGGTTGAGTGTATTTAAGTAGCTACGCACAATAGTTGCAATGCCGCTCAATGGCGGTTTAGGCACGTAATAAAGTGCGGTAAGTGCTAAGAGTAGTGTCAATAATTTCATCAAATGTTTGAGTAATGGCGCTAGTTTTTAAACGACGGTATTTAGAGCATCTCTATAAATGCAACTTTCGTTGTAATACTGCGTTGCGATTAAAAAATAACTCCTTACATATCAGACATATGCAGCGTTGTTATTTTTCAATCGCGCCTTGTTTGACTTAGAAATTTGCATTTATAGAGGCGCTCTTTAGTCGGTATAATAGGCGTATCAATGATAAATGCAACACCAACCACCATGAAAAATACCGCTACACTGCTGATTATATGCCCTGACCGTAAGGGAATAGTTGCTGCGATTGCTAACTTTTTGCTCACACAAAATGCCAATATTTTGCATGCAGATCAACATCAAGATGCTGAAAATAATCTATTTTTAATGCGTGTTGAGTGGGATTTAGGCGCATCTCATCTCAATGAAGCTGATTTTGCACAAAACTTTGCGCCAATTGCTGCTGAATTTAACATGGACTGGCAACTAAAACAGTCGCAAAAACGTGCGCGCGTGGCGATTATGGTTTCGCAGTACGACCATTGCTTGGCTGATTTGTTACACCGACATCAAAGTGGTGAGCTTAGCTGTGATATTCCGCTGATTATCAGTAATCATTTAGACACTAAGCGTTTGGCAGATTTTTACGGTATGGCGTTTCACCATATTGTGGTGAATAAAGACAATAAGCCTGAGGCTGAGGCATTGCAGTTTAAATTATTTGAAGAAAATAACATTGATTTGATTGTGCTCGCGCGCTACATGCAAATTTTATCGCCCAACTTTGTGGCACGTTATCCTAAGCGCATTATCAATATTCATCACTCATTTTTACCTGCATTTATTGGCGCGCGGCCTTACCACAGAGCGTTTGAGCGTGGCGTTAAATTGATTGGCGCAACCAGCCATTATGTCACTGAAGTGCTAGATGAAGGCCCGATTATTGAGCAAGATTTAGCGCGTATTTCGCACCGCGATCAGGTGGAAGATTTAATACAAAAAGGCCGTGATTTAGAACGTATTGTGCTGTCGCGCGCGGTGCAATGGCATGTTGAAAACCGTATTTTGCTCTACGCAAACAAAACGGTTATTTTTGATTAACATTAAATAGTGCTTGATGAGTTGATTTGAGCGCTAGTTTTGATTAACGTAATAAAAAAGCGAGGCATAAACCTCGCTTTTTTTGACTCCAAAAAATCAGCTACTTATTTACTTGCAGATTCAGCAGCAGGCTCACCCTGTACATCTAACGCTGGTAATACTGCTTCCTCGACTGGTGCAATTTCAGGTAATTCTTCAGCAAAAACGGGTAGTGCGGTAAAAGCAAAAAATACGGTTAGTGCATAAGCTATTTTTTTCATGTAACACCCCTTTAGTAGTCGTAATTTTTTTAAATCACTTACGTTCACACAGTAATCAGCCTTAAACTGATTTATGTGGAATGCTTAATTTACGCTTATCTGAAGGTGTTAGCAATAGCTTGCCTGTAAGCTCCACTCACTAGCTAAGTGATTGAGGCAAAACACTTTCTAATGCAAATAAACTAGCAATACTTTCTCGTGCGCGAATTTCGTAGCAGGTGTTGTGATCAACCATAATTTCTGCTGCTCTAGGGCGCGTGTTGTAATTTGAGCTCATGCTCATGCCGTAAGCACCAGCACTCATAATCGCTAATAAATCATCTTGTACTAAATTTAGCGCGCGGTCGTGGCCTAAAAAGTCTCCACTTTCACAGACCGGGCCTACGATTTCGTAAATATCTGTGTCGCCAGCTTGAGGTTTTACCGCCTGAATATCGTGATAAGCGTCATACAATGCTGGGCGCATAAGGTCATTCATGGCAGCGTCAACAATGGCGAAATTTTTGGCTTCAGTGTGCTTTAAATACTCCACTTTGGTTAGTAGTACACCCGCATTACCCACTAGTGCACGGCCAGGCTCAAACACTAATTTAATTGGTCGTGTGCCTAATTTGGCTAACATGGCTGCTGCAAAATCTTCAAAATCAGGTGGCGTTTCGTCTGCGTAACAAATGCCAATACCACCGCCAGCATCAATATGCTGTATAGCTATGCCCTCAATTGCTAGCGCATCAACTAGCGCTAAAACACGGTCAAACGCATCTAAAAATGGAGTAAGTTCAGTAATTTGCGAGCCGATATGGCAGTCCACTCCATGCACGGCAATATTGGGTAATTCAGCCGCAAGCTTGTAAATATTGAGCGCATCTTCATAAGCCACGCCAAATTTATTATTTTTTAAACCAGTAGAAATATACGGGTGGGTTTTAGCATCTACATTCGGGTTTACGCGCAGCGAAACAGGGGCGATTTTGCCTAATTTACCAGCCACATGGTCAAGCCGTACAAGCTCAGCGGCAGACTCCACATTAAAACAAAAAATACCTGCGTTTAATGCTTGTTCCATTTCATCTGCAGTTTTACCCACACCAGAAAATACGATTTTTTGCGGGTTACCACCCGCAGCCAACACGCGCGCTAGCTCGCCACCAGAAACAATATCAAAGCCTGCACCTAAACTGGCAAACAAGTTTAAGATCGCTAAACTAGGGTTAGCTTTTACTGCAAAACAAACTAGCGTATTGGTATGGCTAAAGCCTTTGCTAAAACGCGCGTAAGCGTCTACAAGTGCTGATTTTGAATACACGTAACAAGGCGTTTGGTATGTGTTTGCAATGTGGCTTAAGGCCACATTTTCGGCATGTAATTCGCCATTTTTAAGTTGAAAAGCGTTCAATGGAGGTTTCTTTTTAAGGGTAAATTATTTGGCTGGCGCATCTTGTGGGTAGCGCTGTTCAGGTAAATACAGCCCGCCGCGTGTGCCGCAAGCGGTTAATGTTATTGCACTAATCATCATTAAAGCGACTAAAAATGGAGTGACACGCATACTGTTTTAAGCTCAGGTTTAAGGTTTAAGCAACTATTTTATCATCATTCGTTTTGTTCAGTAATTGCACGGTCACAATCCCGTTAATACACCCAAAAAATAGTGCTGCCAGTGCAAAAATAGGAATCAAATAAGCGACGCCAGCATTGGGAATCAGCCAGAAACGCACCACCAGCAACTGCCCGGCAATATGCGCGAAAGCCGCTAAAATACTGAGGCTAATAGGCCCAAAAACCTTTTTTGGTAATTGAAATGCAACAAATAACATGGCTAAACTGCACAGCGCACCGCTAAAGCTCAAGAAGAAAGTAGGGCTTAAAAACTGACCAATCAACAAGCCACCAGCAAAAACGCGCAATAAGCTAACCCAAGCGGCAGTTTTAAAGTCAAACTGATACAAAACAAACAAGGTAATGATATTGGCAACGCCCGGTTTAACACCTGGCAGGGGCGATGGGATAACGGCTTCAATCAAATGCAAACCAATTGCAAGTGCCGCTAGTTGCGCAATGCGATGGTCGTCTGCTGTGGTGCGTATGGTGATGGTTTTAGGATTGCTCACGCACAAATTATACTAGAAATCATTTGCGAGTTTTGTGCGTTACATTTGCCTTCAAACCATTGCCATTAAGCGCGCTACACGTTCCTCAGTTTTTGGGTGAGTGCTAAATAAACCTGACAAACCGCCACCAGACAGTGGGTTAATAATCATCATTTGCCCAGTTTCTGGGTGTGCTTCAGCTGTTTCGTTAGGTATTTGGTGCGCGTAATTGTGGATTTTAGTCAGCGCATCAGCCAGTGCTTTTGGGTCACGAGCTATTTCAGCCCCTGCTCTATCCGCCTCAAATTCACGGCCACGTGAAATAGCCATTTGTATCAAACTAGCCGCCATGGGCGCTAAAAACATAATGAGCATCGTCACTACAATGTTTGGGCGCTCATTGTTATTGCCACCACCGAAAAACATGCCAAATGTACCAATTGCAGAAATAGCACCTGCAATAGTGGCTGACACGGTTGAAATCAGCGTGTCGCGGTGTTTAACGTGCGCTAACTCATGCGCCATTACGCCGCGTAATTCGCGCTCACTTAAAATGCGCATAATGCCAACTGTGGCGGCCACCGCAGCATTTTCAGGGTTACGGCCAGTAGCAAAAGCGTTGGGTTGCTGCTCATCAATAATGTACACTTTTGGCATCGGTAGCTCAGCGTTTGCAGCTAGCTCCTTAACCATTTGGTAGTAATTGCGAAACTGCGTGTTGTCTGCGGTCACTTCTTGAGCACCATACATTTTGAGCACAGCTTTGTCTGAATACCAGTAAGCGTATAAATTCATGGCGCCGCCAAATAAAAGCGCAATCATCATGCCGCCCGCGCCGCCTAAAGCTGCGCCAACCATACCAAATAGCGCAACAATTGCTGCCATTAAAATCGTTGTTTTAAACCAGTTACCTGCCATGATTAACTCCTTAATTCACTCAAAATATTTTTATTGTTAGTTTTTAAGATGCTGTTAAATGTAAAAAATTCAAGTTAGTCATAAGCTTTAATTATTGTGAAGGCGTCACCAATCTTAAGCGGGTGACCTTGCAAGAATTGCTGATAACTTAAGCGTTTACCGCCCGGCATTTGCAGCTCGGTAATATTCAGCAGGCCCTCATTGCAAGCGACGCTAATGCCGTTTTCTAAGCTTACGATTTCACCCGCTTTACCGTTGCCAAGTTGCGCTGTAGCCATCCAAATACGGCATATCTCATCGTTCAGTTGTGTAGTGGCCACTGGAAAAGGATTAAAGGCACGCACTTGGCGCGATATTTCTAGCGCAGATTTTGTCCAGTCAATCGGGCTTTCGGTTTTTTCAAGTTTGTGGGCATAGGTGACTAAGCTTTCGTCTTGTGGCTCAGCCTCTAAGTGACCATTTGCTTGCAACTGCGCCATGGCGGCTACCATTAGGCTTGCACCAAGCGCGCTTAAGCCATCATGCAAGCTTTGAGCGGTGTCAGTTTCACTAATCGGCAACACACCTTTACTCACCATTGCGCCTGCATCTAACGCGGGCACAACTTCCATAATGGTCACACCGGTTTCAGTGTCGCCTGCCAAAATGCTGCGCTGTATGGGCGCTGCGCCGCGCCAGCGGGGTAGTAAAGATGCGTGAATATTGTAACAACCGATTTTTGGCATATTCAACACAACAGTGGGGATAATCAAGCCGTAAGCGGCAACAATCATCACATCAGATTGAGTGTCGGCAATTCTTGCTTGTGCTTCAGCTGTTTTGAGTGTTTCTGGCTGAAAAACCACAATGTTGTGCTGCAGAGCAAGCACTTTCACAGGACTTTGTTTGAGCTTCATGCCACGCCCAGACGGGCGATCAGGCTGTGTGAGCACCATGCTAATGGTGTGGCCTGCATTAATTAACGCTCGTAAGGCGGGTACTGCAAATTCGGGCGTACCCGCAAAAATAATATTCATAAGTTGGTTAATTAGCGGTCTTTTTCGCGCTTTTTCATTTTAGTTTTAATGCGGTTTTGCTTTAAAGGCGACAAATATTCAACAAATACCTTACCTAACAAGTGATCCATTTCGTGTTGTATGCACACCGCCATTAAGCCATCGGCGTCTAGCTTAAAAGGCTCACCTTTTTCATTTAGTGCCGTGACTGTTACTTTTTCAGCGCGCGTTACTGACTCGTAAATACCGGGAACAGATAAACAGCCCTCCTCAAACTCACGTGAGCCATGCTGGGCGGTTACTTTAGGGTTTATAAATACCTGTAAATGACTTTGATCTTCCGTGATATCAATAATTAAAAGCTGTATGTGCTCATTAACCTGAGTGGCAGCCAAGCCAACTCCCGGTGCCGCATACATGGTTTCTGCCATGTCTTTAATCAGCTTTAGAATATGGTTATCCACTGTTTTTACCGGTTTTGCAACCGTATAAAGGCGTGGGTCAGGGTAATTAAGTATGTTTAAAATTGCCATAAAGTATTGATTTTTTAATGATTTAGATGCAGAATTTAATCCAAGTTCGTAAATGTAGTAGCAAGTGACGCCCCGATATATCGGTCAAACTCAAAAAGTTACTCAAAAAGGTCAATTAGTATGCCTAATAAATCCATAAAATCTATTATAACGCTAGTTATATTGGGTTGCTTCGTCACTTTGTCAGTAGCTGACGAAATTTTGCTAAAAGACAATTACCCAGAGCGCCATGTGGTTGTGAAGGGAGACACTTTATGGGGTATTTCAGGCAAGTTTTTAAAAGACCCATGGCAATGGCCAAAAGTTTGGCGCATGAATAAAGTCGAAATCAAGAATCCGCATTTGATTTACCCTGGGGATGTCGTTTATTTAGACACATCAGGCAAAACTCCTCAGTTGCGTGTTGCTCATCAAACTGTAGTGCTAAAGCCAGGTATTGTGATTGAAGAGCTTAAGAAATCAGCTATACCGACCATTGCACCGAGCGTTATTGCGCCGTTTTTAAGTCAGCCTATGATTATCGAAAAAGACCAGCTTGCAGGTGCGCCAAGCATTATTGCAGGCCAAGATAATCGCGTTGCGTTGTCACCCGGTGTGCGTATTTATGTAGATGATATTACCGAAACAGAATCTAAAAACTGGAATATTTATCGCGAAGGTAAAACGCTAACAGACCCTGATACCAAAGAAGTATTAGGCGTTGAAGCTATTTACTTAGGGGATGCTCAAATATCTAAACCTGGTGCGCCTGCTACAGGGCAAGTGATTCGCGCTAAAGAAGAAATATTCGTTGGTGATAGGCTGGTTGAAGCGGTAGATAGTATTCCAACAAGTTTTGTACCTAGAGCGCCAGATACACAGATTAACGGTAGGATCTTATCCGTTTATGGTGGTGTGGCTGAGGTGGGGCCAAACGCAGTTGTCACTATTAATAAAGGTGCACGTGATGGATTAGAGCAAGGTCACGTTTTGACTGTAAACCGTTTTGGTCGTACGATTAAAAACCCTGAATTAATTAAGCAAGAAAAGCTTAAAAAACTGGAGGCTGATAAAAAAACGTCTGCTCCAAAACTCAAAGAGCTTAATTTTGATACCAAAAAACGTGATGATGGTAAATGGGAAGTGAACTTTGCTAAAGGCAATTCTGATGGTTCAGCTTCTATACCAAAAGAAATCAAATTGCCAGATGAGCGTGTTGGTTTGGTGATGATATTCCGTACTTATGAGCGTGTTTCTTATGGCATTATTGTTGAAGCTACTGAACCCATTAACGTGCTTGACGCGGTAGAAACACCTAAGTAATACAAAATCTTTTAACACCACATAACTTTTAGTACAACTTTACGCATAAACGAAAATGTTTGCTGCTATTACTAAGTGATTAAAAGATGATCATATAAAGTATGATCGTAAAAATATGATTGTAAAAAAAGACCTTGAAAGTATGACTGTGAAACCATGATGATTGAACAAAGTGACGCTAATCAACAAGATTTAGCGTCACTTACTTGTTGGCTAGGCTTAACCCAGACGCAAGGTTTGGGAAATCAGTCGCTTGTACTGTTACTAAAAGCGTTTGGTACACCACAGCAAGTTTATGCGACAAATCATACTGCTTTAAAACAAGTTGTTTCTATTGAGATTGCATCACGCATACTCGCAGGCCCTGATGAAGCGCGTATTCTGCCATCACTCGAGTGGCTTGCTATTGCTGGTAATCACTTAATCACGCTGGCTGATGAACACTACCCAAAACTATTATTAGAGATTGCTAACCCACCACCTATTTTGTTTGCGAAAGGGCATCTTCATTTGCTGGGTAAGCCGTGTATAGCCATGGTGGGTAGCCGCAGCAGCACTCCACAGGGTGAAAAAAACGCAGAAGATTTTGCTAAAGCGCTTTCTGAACAAGGTTTTACTGTGGTGAGCGGCATGGCACTAGGTATTGACGGCGCTGCGCATCGCGGCGCGTTAAAAGCGCAAAGTATCAAAGGAGCAGGCAGTACGATTGCTGTTGTTGGTACAGGTTTAGATATTGTTTACCCCAGCAAACATCGCGATTTGGCTCATGCAATCGTTAATCAAGGCTTAATGATTTCAGAATTTATCATTGGTACGCCATCTAAACCACAAAATTTTCCACGTAGAAATCGTATTATTAGTGGGCTTAGTTTGGGTTGCTTAGTGGTCGAGGCGAACGTACAAAGTGGCTCGCTCATCACCGCTAGGTTAGCTACCGAGCAAGGTCGTGAAGTATTCGCAATTCCCGGATCAATTCATTCACCAGTTGCTAAAGGTTGCCATTTGCTCATTAAACAAGGCGCCAAGCTGGTAGATAGCACACACGATATTATTGAAGAGCTCGGTTTTGCGCTTGAAAATATGCGGGTTGAACACAGTGCAGCTGGTGAAACAGCCGCACAAACTGACACACAAGCAGCTACAGCAGCAGAAGTACTAAGGGTGATAACTAAAGAGAGTGCGCTACTCACCGCAATGGGTTACGACGCAGTGAGTTTAGACGCGCTGGCCACATTAACGGGGTTGAGTACCGAGATGATAATGAGTGAATTATTACTTTTGGAGCTAGACGGAAAAATTACTAAAATAGCAGGTGGCAAATATCAAAGATTAGGCTAGAATAAAGTTATGGCGTAATAACTAGGCCTATAGCATTTAGATAGCGAATCACCTATTCCACCATTTAATTTAGGAGATTCACGATGTTTGAAGTTCTGGTTTACATGTTTGAACACTATCTTGGTGATGATTACCTCCCTGACCAAGAAATCTTAATCGACGAATTGTCGGCAGCTGGCTTTGATTCTGCCGATATCAGTAATGCATTTGTATGGTTTCGTGAGTTAGATGAATTAAGCGACCAATTACAAACCGCAGCCCCCGAGCAAGCTAATAGTCTAAGAGTTTTTGTAGAGGCTGAAACGCAAAAAATTAGTTTAGAAGGCATTAGTTTTATTACTTACTTACAATCAGCTGGTATTTTTACATCGGCACAGCGTGAGCTGGTAATAGATCGTGCCATGGCTTTACCACAAATAGAAGTTGGTATTGATGAAGTGCGTTGGATAGTGCTCATGGCCCTCACTAATCTGGGCGATACCCGTGATTATTTGTTTGTAGAAGATGCAGTGTTTGGTGACATTAAGCCAACATTGCACTAGTTTTTAATCTACTTTTAATCTAAATGTTTCAAAATATTACGTATTTAGTTGAATAAATACGTAATTTTCACAAATCATTCACGTTTTAGTCATCATTCCTTTACATTTCTCACACATAATCGATCTATAGAAAACATTAACTAACCCGTTAACTGTGTTCGTACGCGAAACCAATGCGTAAAAATAATTTACACTGTATCGTTCACCAAACGCGATGTGTTGAATTCGAAATATAATAAAAAATATTCAAAAATCAGCCTTTATACGTGCCCGATACAGTTAAGACCAGTTTTTAACTTGTAAGGAGCAGTACCATGAAATTTTCATTCAACCAAACAGGCGCCAGCCTTTTATTTGCAGCATTAGTGGGTATGAGTTTTACCACGCAAGCAGATATTCTTTCAAACAAACCAGTTGTGCAAGCAGCTAAGCCATACGGCGTGATTGTTGCAGTCACTAAAGATGGTGAAATCGCCTCACAAACAGCTTTATTGTTATCTAGTCAAATCAAACAAAATGGCAATTTTGCGCCTATTTTATTAGTGGTGAATAGTGCTGAAAAAGTAGCAATGATGAAATCATTCAAGCTTGAGGCCTCAGCATTACCTGCGCTGATTTACTTTAACCATTCTGGTATTGAAATGAATCGTGTTGTTAACGCATTGCCGTCAAACGAGAGTCTGATTACAATGCGTGCAGTTGAGTCAGTGATTAACTAGTCTTAATTAGCAATAAAAAAGGCGCTTTAAGCGCCTTTTTTATTGCTTTAAAACTACAAGCTTTGCACAACTTTTTTAATGGTATCTGCTTGGTTCATGCTGTAAAAGTGCAAGCCCGGTGCGCCATTTTTCAGTAAATCGGCACATAAATCACTGACAACTTCTAAGCCAAAAGCTTTGAGTGAGGCTAAGTCATCGCCATAATCCTCTAGTTTTAAGCGTAACCAGCGTGGAATATCAGCCCCACAACTGGCTGAAAAACGTGACAATTGCGTGATATTGTAAATAGGCATAATGCCCGGCACAACTGGGATATTGATATTGCGTTTTGCGCATTCATCCATGAAATTATAGTAAGCACTTGCGTTATAAAAATACTGTGTAATCGCTGAATTAGCGCCTGCGTTCACTTTTTCGGCAAAGTGCGCTAGATCTAGGTTGGGGCTGCGAGATTCTGGATGAAATTCAGGATAAGCCGCTACTTCAATATGAAAGTGATCGCCAGTTTCGCGACGAATAAATGCAACTAACTCACTACCATATTTGAACTCGCCAGAAGACACTTCGCCCGATGGTACATCGCCACGCAGCACAACTAAACGGTTAATACCTTTAGTTTTATAGGTATGTATGAGTGCGCTGATTTCAGATTGACTGGATGAAATGCCTGAAATGTGCGGTGCGGCATTAAAGCCTTCAGCTTTGATTTCTAATACAGTATCCATCGTTCTATCACGCGTAGAGCCGCCAGCACCAAATGTAACCGACATAAAAGCAGGGTTGATTGAAGCTAATTGATGGCGTGTTTCACGCAATTTAGCAACGCCCTCATCTGTCTTTGGTGGAAAGAACTCAACGCTGATATTTTGATTTTGCATGTTTAATTCTTAATAAAATGTTGACTATTATTGCTTATGATTTTTTGCCGTTTAACAAAACAGCTGCAAGCAGATATGAAATAACGCTATAAACCAGCGCACCCAATATGCCTGCAAACAATGTTCGTACTTCAAATCCTTGTAACCAATTGCCGACTAGATAAAACAATACGCCGTTAATTACTAAGATAAAAAGTCCTAGTGTGATGATAGTAATGGGCAATGTGAGTATGACTAATACAGGTTTAATTAGCATATTGACTAAGCCGATAACAAACGCTGCGATAAGCGCTGCTGTAAAAGTAGCCACATGAATATTGGGTACCAAATAAGCAACTGCTAATAGCGCGCAAGCATTTAATAACCAAACGATGATCAGTTTCATGTGACTTCCTTTTATTTAATAAAGATTCATTACCTGCTTTTCTCAACAGCTAATCAATAGCCATTGAGAAAAATTCAGCAGATAATGCGGTGCAACTAGTAGCGGTAAGTGTCTGGTTTGAAAGGACCGTCTTGTGACACGCCGATGTAAGCTGCTTGTGTTTCACTGAGACGTGTTAATTGTGCATTTAATTTTTTCAATTGCAACACAGCAACTTTTTCATCTAAGTGTTTTGGTAACACATAAACACCCACTGGGTAATCCGCTTGGCGGGTGAATAGCTCAATTTGCGCAATGGTTTGATTAGCAAAGCTTGAGCTCATCACGTAGCTTGGGTGGCCAGTACCGCAACCTAAGTTTACCAAACGGCCTTTTGCTAACAAGATGATTCTTTTACCATCAGGGAAAATCACATGATCAACTTGTGGTTTAATCTCATCCCACTCGTATTGCTCAAGTGAAGCTACGTCAATTTCATTATCGAAGTGACCAATATTTCAGACAATTGCCTGGTCTTTCATTTTCGCCATGTGGTCATGTGTGATCACGTGGTAGTTGCCAGTAGCTGTTACAAAAATATCGGCATGCGCAACAGCGTAATCCATTGTCACTACGCGGTAGCCTTCCATGGCTGCTTGTAAAGCGCAAATTGGGTCAATTTCTGTTACCCAAACTTGAGCTGAAAGCGCGCGTAATGCTTGTGCTGAGCCTTTACCTACGTCACCATAACCAGCAACTACAGCTACTTTACCTGCAATCATTACGTCTGTTGCGCGTTTAATTGCGTCAACTAAACTTTCACGGCAGCCATATAAATTGTCAAATTTAGATTTAGTAACAGAATCGTTTACGTTAATCGCTGGGAAAGCTAATTTGCCTTCTTTATGCATTTGATACAAACGATGCACACCGGTAGTCGTTTCTTCTGTTACGCCGATAATCTTGGCTAAACGTGTTGAGTACCAAGTAGGATCAGTTTTTAGCTTTTCTTTAATGGAGCTGTATAAACAAATTTCTTCTTCTGAGGTTGGATTAGCTAATACTGATAAATCTTTCTCAGCGCGTGTACCAAGATGTAGCAACAATGTTGCATCGCCACCATCATCTAAAATCATGTTGGTATAGCCACCGTCTGTCCACTCAAAAATACGATGTGTGTAGTCCCAATATTGTTCTAAAGTCTCGCCTTTAATCGCAAAAACAGGCGTGCCACCAGCAGCAATAGCGGCAGCAGCATGGTCTTGTGTAGAATAAATATTGCAAGACGCCCAGCGAACTTCAGCGCCTAAATCTTTAAGCGTTTCAATTAACACGGCTGTTTGAATAGTCATGTGTAGTGAGCCAGTGATGCGTGCGCCTTTTAATGGCTGGGCTACTTTGTATTCTTCGCGAATCATCATTAGGCCAGGCATTTCAGTTTCGGCAATAGCAATTTCTTTGCGGCCAAATGCACTTAGACTGATGTCTGCGATGACGTAATCATTTTGTAGGTTTACTGCTAAGTCTGTAACGGTATTCATTTTTTAAAATTCCAAAAAATGCCGTTTGGGGAATGCGGGAGATTGATATTGAGATAACGTATTTGACGTTATTTCGGCCTCACCTAGCACCCAAACTGCGGGTTAATGTTAGGTGAACGCCGTTACAATTTTAGTAAAAATTGTAATACCGAGCCTGGGGAATTGCTTATATTTTAAGCTTATCCTCGCAACGTTCCTCGGTTTATGCTGAATTATAACTTTAAAACTATTAATTACTCAAGCTAAACTCACCAGTGAAATGAGTCTAGCTGATTGAATAAGTTCTGTTTTATTGTAAAACGTAAATTAAATAGCCAATATACATCGCACCATTTAAGGCAATGTGCCATACACGTAACTGACCTCTTTCAGCCATTACACGTAGCCAAATAGCGGCTAGCAGCGTGACGATTAAACCTGCAATAACCTCTGTTTGTGGCTGCCAAGGTGTTAGCATAATGCCGATTGCGGGTAATAATGTGCCTTGAAAAACCATTGCACCAGTGATATTACCAAACGCTAAAGTATCTTTACCTTTACGTATCCACAAAATACTGTTTACTTTTTCTGGTAATTCAGTGGCAATTGGAATAATTAAAAGTGATAACAATAGTGTTGAAATGCCCAAAATTTGTGCTGCTTCTTCAACACCGCCAATAAAGCCTTTTGCGCCAGCCAGCAATAAAGCTAGACCTAAAAACATTTGCAGTCCTATGGTATAGCTGTTTGTTGGCATGCCAATTTTATTTAGGAACATTGGTGAGTCCGCTTCAGTAGCATGACCATCTGCCACTAATGCTTTTGATGAGCTGAGTGTTTGCCAAACATAGACCACATAAATCAAAATCATTCCTATACCAAGCGCTGTTTTAATCAGCATATTGTCATGTGGCACGTAAAGCGCGCCTGCGGCTACTAAAAACGCGACTATAAAGTAATTTAAATCACGCTTTAAACCAGTTCGTTCAGGACGTAAGTGACCCAGTAAACCGCGTGCTTTTAACACCGATAGCGCCATTAGAAAAATAGACAACGTCGCTAACATCAGTGGTGCGCCCAATATTGCACCAACGCCAATTTCGTGATTAGTTGCAGCGCTGGCAGTGCCTGCAAAAATAGCCAGTAATGGAACGCTAGTTTCTGGTAAAGCGGTGCCAACAGCTGCGAACAAAGAGCCTGTTACACCTTCTGAAATGCCGAGTTTTTCGCCCAAATGTTCAAGCGCGTTGGTAAAAACTTCTGCCGCGATTAGAATGACGATGAGCATGACAAATAGTGTGACAAAAACCATAATATTTCTTTCAAAAGAGTTGGCATTATTTTAACTGAAAACGCAGCAATTACAGCATGAATAAAAAAAGTTCAATCGACGATAAAGGTATTTATAAGCAAGCTAAATGGATAGCATCGCCCAATTTTGATGCGCGACCAGCGCTTGAAAACATGCCGGCAGATATCAGCTTAATTGTGATTCATAACATTAGTTTGCCACCTAACGAATACGGCGGTAACGGTGTGATTGAGCTGTTTATCAATTGTTTGAATCCAACTGAGCACGTTTATTATGCTGAAATTTCACATTTAAAAGTATCTAGCCATTTTTTTATACGCCGTGATGGTGAGTTATTGCAGTTTGTGAGCTGCCTAAATCGTGCATGGCATGCAGGTGTATCTAGTTTTAATGGGCGTGAACGCTGTAACGATTTTTCGGTCGGAATAGAGCTTGAGGGCTCTGACTACGGACCGTTTGAAGCTAGACAGTACGACACACTTAACTCGTTAGTTAGGGCTTTGCGAAACACTTATGCCATTACCCAAATTGCTGGGCATTCAGATATTGCGCCGGGGCGAAAAACAGATCCAGGGCCATTTTTTGATTGGTCAAAAATTAAAGCTTAATACTGATTAACACCAATATTATTGCAAGCTTAAACCAAGCTATACTAACTATTCTACTTGTGATGTGAGTGATGAATTGACGTTGATAAATAAACAAAAATATAACGCAACCTTGTTATTAAGCCTGATATTGGCTGCCAGTTTTATGCTATCTGCTTGCGGTGATAAAAGCACTGCTAAGGCTGATGTTAGTAAAAATAAGCCGCAATCTACTTTGGTTACTGTGACTACAGTTAAAACGCAAGCCATTGAAATTACAGAAGAAACAGTAGGCTCGCTTGAGGGTTTGGTTGACCCAACTATTGCCGCAGAAGTTGCTGCTAAAATTATTAAAGTACATGTACGGCCAGGCGCTACAGTTACGCAAGGGCAATTGATTGCCACGCTTGATGCGGGTGAATTTGGCATGCAACGTAACGAAGCACAGAGTGAAGTGGCGCGCATAGAAGCGCAGCTCGATAACCAAGCTAAAGTAGTGGCGCGCAGTCAAGCATTGGTCGACAAGAAATTCATTTCACAAAACGCGCTAGACACAGACAAAGCACAGCTTAAGGTACTTAACCAGCAATTAGTGGGTGCTAAAGCGCGAGTAGGCAGCGTGAATTATGCCAGCAGTAAAACCAGTATTTATGCGCCTGTGAGCGGCGTTGTGGAGAAAAAACTAGTCGATACGGGTGATTACGTAAGAGTTGGCGACCCTATTGTACAAATTATTTCACGGCAACGTTTGTTAGCGCATTTACCTTTTCCTGAATCAATTGCCGCTAAACTCAAGCCTGGTTTAAAGGTGCGTTTAACCACACCCACAACGCAAGAGCCTGTTATTTCTAGCATTAACGAACTTAAGCCACAAATTACGATGGGCAACCGTACAGTTGACGTGATTGCTAACGTAAACGATGTGGCTGGCTGGCAGCCCGGTGCGAGTGTCACGGGTGTGGTCATTTTAAGTGAAGAGCCAGCCGCCATGATGGTGCCAGAGCAAAGTGTGGTACTACGCCCAGCGGGTGAGGTGGTGTATGTGGTGCGCGACAATGTAGCGTACCAAGCCATTGTAAAAACAGGGTTACGTAAAGACGGCTTGATTGAAATTAAGGCTGGTTTGCAGGACGCTGACACTATAGTGGTGGATGGCGCTGGATTTTTAACTGATAAAGCAGCAGTTAAGCGCACTGAATAACATCCGAGTTGATTTAATGCAACTATATTTAATGCACCTATATTTCACTATCCTGATATTCAAGTACCCCGAAAGATAATCTAAATGACCTTGCCTGAATTTGCCATCAAGCGCCATGTACTAGCGTGGATGCTCTCTGCAGTCATTATTTTATTCGGTATTATTTCGTATCAACGCATTGGTGTTGATCGTATTCCCGCAGTGGATTTTCCAGTTGTACTCATCAATACCACTTTGCGCGGTGCTAACCCTGATGTAGTCGATACTTCAATCACTAGTATTATCGAATCTGCCGTCAATACAACGCCTGGCATTGAGCATATTCAATCTAGCTCATCGCCTGGTGTGTCTAGTATTAGTATTACGTTTGCATTAAGTAAAAATATTGATGTAGCTTATAACGAAGTGCAAGCCAAGGTGAATCAGATTTTGCGCCGCTTGCCAATTGGCATAGACCCGCCAGTGGTGCAAAAAGTAGATTCCAACGCACAAGCCATTATTTGGCTAGCGCTAAGTGGCGATCGCACCATTCAGCAGCTTAATTTATACGCAAATAATGTGCTGAAAAAGAAGTTTGAAACCATTAGTGGCGTGGGTGAGGTAACGTTGGGTGGTCGCCGTGATCGGGTGATTCGGGTAAATGTAAACCCAGAGCGTATGGCGGCTTATCATTTGACCGCGGCAGATTTAACCGATGCATTTAACCGTGAACATGTGCAATTACCGGGTGGTTTTTTGGTAAGCAATCAAGCTGAGCAATTACTTAAATTAGACCTTGAGTTTCATACGCTTAAAGATTTAAGCGAGATGGTGATTGTTAGCCGAGATGGCGCGAATATTCGTTTAAAAGATATAGCTACAGTTGAAGATGGCATTACTGACAACCGCCAAATTGCACGTTACAACGGCAAGCCAACTGTGGGCTTGGGTATCGTGAAAATTGCTAACACCAATACCGTTGCCATTATTAACGAGGTTGAACGCAGACTTGAAACCGATATACGCCCTAACTTACCACCCGGCATGTCTCTTGATATATCAACCAATGACTCTATTTTTATTAACCAAATTGTTGCCTCATTAAAAGAGCATTTGGTTGAAGGTACGCTATTTGCAGCGCTGATTGTGCTGCTGTTTATGCGCTCATTTAGCTCAACTTTAATGATTTGTTTAGAGATACCTGTTTCACTTTTTGGCGCAATAGCCGTGATGTATTTTGCAGGTTACACATTTAATAGCATGACCTTATTGGCCTTATTATTACTGATTGGTGTGGTGGTTGATGACGCGATTGTGGTGCGCGAAAGTATATTGCGCCACATGTCAGGCGAGGTGGGTACAGGCTTAAACGCGGCAGACATGAATAACCCGCAAGCCGTGGCAAAATTTCGTCAGCTGGCCACGATAAACGGTAGCAATGAAGTAGTGTTTGCGGTGCTGGCGTCGTCCGTTTCGCTCATTTGTATTTTCGCCCCCGTCATTTTTATGGATGGCCTGATGGGCATGTTTTTTAAATCATTTGCCGTGGTAGTCACATTTGGCGTGCTGGTTTCATTATTTGTGTCACTCACGCTTACGCCCATGCTGTGTTCACGTTATTTAAGCGTGAAACAGCCTGATAATGCCGTTTATCACTGGCTCGGCAGGGTACAAAACGGCATGGATAACAGCTATAAAAAGCTACTCAATCGTATTTTGAATCATCGTGTGCTAGTCTTAATTGTCACGTTTATATTAGTGAGCGTTAGCGGTTTTTACGCGTTGAAATATGTTGAAAAAGACTTTATTCCAGAGTCAGATGAAAGTAGTTTTACCGTCAACGTAAAAACGCCATTAGGCTCAAGCCTGGCCTACACGGATGGGCGTTTAAAGTTAGTAGAAGCCGCAGTGGCTAAACACCCTAATGAGGTCGCTAGTTATTTTGCAACCATAGGTGTGGGTGCGCGCGGGCAAGTGAATAACGCGAACATTAACGTGCGTTTAAAACCAAAAGAACAGCGCAATATTAGCCAAAAAGCGCTGATTAAAACGCTTAAAAAAGAATTTGAAAATATTCCAGGTGTGCGGGCTATTCCAAGCTCTGGCTCTGTATCACGCGGCTCACGCTCTGAAAAATTGCAGTTCAATATTTCAGGCGCTAATTTGCAAGAGTTAGGTCGCGCGGCTAAAGTGATTCAGCAAACGCTCAGTACAAATAGCGATATTGGCAAAGTTGATTTAGACGTGCAATTAGATTTGCCACAGCTGAACGTAAATATTGATCGTCCACGTGCAGCCGGTTTAGGTATTAGCGCTAGCGATATTGCCACAGCCATTAGTTTGTATGCGGGTGGCTTAAATGTAGCGAAATATAACGACGCGCTAGGTGATGGCCAGCGGTATGATATTCGCCTAAAAGCCGATGATGACACACTAAAACAAGCCGCTGATTTAAGTAAAATATATTTGAGAAGCGCCTCCAATGAATTAGTGCGATTAGACAGCTTAGCGAGCTTTACACCGGAACTAGGCGCCGCCGTTATAGGCCGCTACGATTTACAATACGCCGCCAACTTCTACGCGAACCCTAACGTACCTCTGGGTGATGCCGTCAAAGTTGTACAAGAAACGGCCGCTAAAATATTACCAGTCAACTACAACTTAAAACTGACAGGCCAAGCTGAAGAGTTTGCTAAAACCATCAAAAATGTGAGTTTTGTGCTGATACTGGCATTTGTATTACTCTACATGGTGCTAGCCAGCCAATTTAACTCGTTTATTCAGCCGCTACTCATCATGCTAGCACAGCCACTCGCTATTGTTGGCGGCTTGCTAGCCTTGTGGATTTCAGGCGATACTCTCAATATCTATTCGATGATTGCCATGATTCTACTGATCGGCCTAGTTGCTAAAAACTCAATTTTGTTAATCGATTTAACCAACCAACTCATAGAAAAAGGCGCAACCATTAACGATGCCTTGAGTGAGGCCTGCCCAATCAGACTACGCCCAGTAGTGATGACTTCTTTGACCATTATTTTAGCGCTACTACCCGCCGCTATTGGCTTAGGCGCAGGTAGCGAAACCAATAAACCGCTTTCTGTTGCGATTATCGGCGGCATGATTTCATCAACATTGTTGACTTTGGTGGTGGTGCCTGCGGCTTATTCATTAGTGATGGGAGGGTTAATGAGATACTCTCAAAAGTGAATCCATATGGCTCATACAAAGCACTTTTGGATAACTCAACCAGCGCAATATTAGCTGCAGTTGAGATTTATAATAAACCGCGCGTTTTTTACAGAAATGAATGCTTTGTTATTTTGTTAATAAACTCTTGGGAGCTAATGCTAAAAGCAATTCTTTCCAAAAATAAAGTATCAATTTATGAACCAAAAAAGCGTAATCAGCCATATAAAACTTTATCGTTGGGTAAATCAATGGAGGCTTCGAAACTTTTTTTGCCCACTGATATTTCTTGCTCAGCAGTTTTTGCCAATATAAAGACTCTTGTTGAGTATAGAGATAACGCAATTCATTTTTACAATGAAAAAGCTTTCGAAGTTGTTATTTATGGACTGGCTCAGACCTCTATAGTGAACTTTAAAGATATTGTGCTCGATATTTTTGCCCTAGATATAACCAAAGAGATAAGTATAAATTTGTTGCCGCTCAGTTTTGCTGCACCTCCAGACCCTATAAAATTTATTGGCAGCTCTTCAGTTCAGTCAAATAAACCAGCAATAGTAGATTATCTTAAGATTATTTCAGATGCTACGAGAGGGCTCGAGTCTGAAAATGCCGATACTGGGAGATTCCTAACAGTTTTCCAAGTTAATTTACAATCAACTAAAAAGATACAATCAGCGGACTTAATAGCAGGTGTTAAATCTGAAAATCCCAGTGGATATGTGTTGGTGACAAAGAGAGTGGATCCTAATTATAGCCATCCTAAATCAAAAAAAGACTTCGTTGAGTTGCTAAAAATAAAAAACTCTACTTTCAACTCATTTACATTTGATGCCTTAGTTTGGGAATATGGAATTAAAAATGATGACTCATATTCTTGGAAAAATAATAAGACAGGTACATATCAATATTCAGAAAGTCTTATAGCGTTTATCAACAGCTTGACTAATGAGATAATTAAACTATGCGTTGAAAAGTACAAGTTTAATAAAAGCAGAGATTAGAGCGAAGATGAAATCTTAGCTATTAATTACTTATAAACCTCGCGCCGATGCGCTACACGAATGACCAGAATGACAAGTTGCCCATTTTGCACTTCATATACAATTCGATAATCGCCAATACGTATTCTGCGCAAACCTGAGAATTCACCTTTGAGCACGCTCCCTGCATTTGGATTGTTTTTTAATTTCTCAATTGCATCAAACAAACGTGAGCGATATGGTGAGTCAATCTTTGAAAGTGCTTTAAAAGCACTCTCTTTGATGGTAATTGTGTAACTCATGGTTTAATGCTGACTTAGTAGATCATGCTTAACTGCATCCCAATCTAAAACTGCGTCTGCTGGGTCGCGCAAAGCTTGTAGAGCTAAATTTAAATCTTCAAAATCTTCCAAATAATACTCAATTGCTTGACGTACTACTTCAGCTCTAGTGCGGCGTAACTCACTAGCCGCATAATCTAGCGACGCTACTAATTCATCTGGTAATCTTGCGGTGATTTGACTCATTTTATTCTCCTTTGACATTGTCTGAATGTCATTAGATGTCATTTTATACTTAAAACTTAAGTTGTCAATTTTTCCAATTGTGTCAGCTGCAGGCCTTCAACTTTAGCCAGCCAAAGCACTGAATTCAATGGAAACTCTCTAACTTCACCCGTTTGTTCATACCCCAACCGTTCATAAAACGCAATCAACTCAGCACGTATTGAAATAACATCCATTTCAAAACCGATCACGCGCCATTCGCGCTTAGTCATTGCCTCAGCGGCTTGTATTAGGGCTTTGCCGTGGCCTTTGTTTTGTGCCGTAGGTTTTACGGCTATCATGCCCAAATGGGCTAAATGATCATGCTTTTCGCAACAAATAGTTGCGATTATTTCATTGTTTTTTTCGCCTACAATGATGAATTTAGGTGTGTTGGCGTTCATTCCTTGTCTGATAATGTCAGCGATTTCTGCGGTGGTGGTGCGTTGGCCATCTAAAATATCGGCTTCCGTTGTCCAGCCTTTACGGCTACTTTCACCGCGGTACGCTGAGTTAATTAGCGCAACAATCATGCTGGCATCGGCGAGTTCGGCTTTGTGAAAATTGAGCATGGGTGTTGATGATACTTTTCGATTAAGTTGGTCGATTAAAGCGGTTGAGTATTTATGATGGTTTGGGCGAAGTCAGTTTTTGTACTACTAAGCTACCGATCATGTCACCCTGCACGTTCACGGTGGTACGCAGGGTATCTAGTAGCCTGTCTACTGGTAATAAAATGGCAATTGCTTCAGCAGGTAAACCCACGCTTTGTAAAACCATCACCATAGTGACCATGCCAGCACTTGGTATACCAGGGGCGCCAATAGCGGCTATCATGGCGGTGATAAATACAATCAATTGTTGCGTGTAACTAAGCTCTATACCTACTAAGTTGGCGATAAATAATGCGGCCGCCGCTTCATAAAGGGCTGTGCCATCCATATTTACCGTGGCGCCAAGGGGCACAACAAAGCCAGCAATTTCAGGCTTCACTTGTAAATGCTGAGTGGTGCAGCGCATGGTAACGGGTAATGTAGCAGCGCTTGAGCTGGTGGCAAAAGCCGTAATGAGCGCCTCTCTACTGCCGCGCCAAAACCACAGTGGCGTTTTGCCCGTAATGAGGTAGAGCAATAAAGGCAAAATCACTATGCCATGCACTAGCGTGGTGCCAATGACCACGGACATAAATTCAGCCATGGTGCCAAGCATGGCGGTGTCTTGTGTGGCGACTAATTTAATGAGTAGGGCTGCAATGCCAAACGGCGCTAGTACCATGATCCAGCCCACGATACGCATGGTGAGCTCTAGACCTTCTTGTAATAAATTTAAAATATTTTTGTAACGCTCACCGCCCATCACTAACGCAATACCTAAAATCAGCGCAAAAATCACCACTGCTAATACATCGCCTTTTGCTAATGCAGCAAAGGGATTCATAAATAAGCCGTGCAAAAATTGCGCAAAAAACTCGGGCAATGGTAATTGTTGCGCTTGAAAATTATTCATGGCGTTAGCAAACAGGCTTATTTGTAAGCCGCTACCTGGTTTGAAATAATTGGTGGTGAGCATGCCTAGCGTAATGGCAATAGCCATGGTGAAAGCAAAAAATACTAAGGTTGTGACCCAAACACGGTGCATTTGGCTGTGCTGGCGCAAATTAGCAATACCCACGGCGATAGAGCAAAATACCAGTGGAATTAAAATCATTTTGAGTAAATCAATAAACAAGGTGCCGACTAAGCTTGAAGCGTAAAGGCCGCCTTTCACTAAGCTATTATCTGCACCCAAATCATGAAAATAAAGCCCAACCAGCACGCCAACCAAGGCGCCCATAAAGATTTGCAGGTTGAGTGATGGCATTTTCAAAATGTACTAATCTTTTTTCTGCAATTTGTGCAAAGGCGAATCCGTTTTGTAAGGCACTTTGCCAGCGGGTACTAATTTTGAGGCTTTTTCTAGATGTAAATCTTGGTCGTCAAAGAAAATGTGCGGTTTAAACGCTTGTAGAATTTTCGTTTTATCTAACCCACCTAAAAAGAAAATCTCATTCACATACACGCCCCAATGACGTAGCGTGTTAATCACGCGCATTTCAGCAGGGGCATTGCGCGCAGTCACAATCGCCATGCGAATCGGTGACATTTCTACACCAAACGGCAGCCGCTTTTGCAACTTGGCGAGCTTACGTAACAGCACTGCATAAGGTCCCTCATTCATGGGGATGTTTTGTTTTGAATCTTCTTCTTTTTGAAAGCGATCTAGGCCGTGCGCTTTAAAAACCAGCTCGCTACTTTCATCAAACAGCACTGCGTCACCGTCAAAGGCTATGCGCACTTGGCCTTTAACGCCTTCAGGTTCGGCCTCAGCTGGGCTTGGTGGTTTTTTTAAAATCGCCACCGCGCATTTACCGCCATCAATCACTTTTTGTGCGTCATCAATATTCGTCGTTAAAAACAAATCCACATCAAACGCTTCTAAATAATCCACCACAGATTCACCACCCGTAAAGGCGTGGCGGGTTACTTTCAACCCAAGTCGGCGGATATTATTAAACACGCGCACGCCTGTTTCTGGGCTGTTACGCGACATGACCACCACTTCAACAAGCGGCGATTCTTCAGCATTTTGATAAGTATTGAGTGAGAGTAGCGCCTTAACTAGCGGCATGCCTGTGCCGTCAATTAAGTCTTCCTGCTCACGGCTTTGCATATAATCGCGATACTCCACCACTGCTTGCTGGCGATTTTGCGCAAATTTAGCTTTGAAAACGGTATCAGCCTCAGTTAAATCAAAAAGTGCCGTGGCGCTAATGCCAACAACTAAGGTGTTTTCAAAGTTTAAATTAAGCTGTTTCATGGGTTATTCAGGTTTAGCTACTTTTGGTTTAGTCACACGTTTTGCTTTAGGCTTAGGTGCAACTACTGTTGCTATTTCTACTTCAGCAACTGGTTCAGCTACTAATTCTTCAACTATTGGTGTTTCAACCGCAGGTTTTTCAAGTGGCAGCTTTTCAACTTTTGCGACTGCCTTTTTAACAAATACGGCCGCAAAAAAGCCATCTGTTTGATGCACATGTGGTGATAATTTTAAGTAATCACCTGTATTTAATGGCACATTTTGCACTTTCAAAATTTCATGCGCAGGCACTAAGCTAAACTCACTATTTGCACTCAAAAATGCTTCTGCAATTTGTTCATTTTCATCACGTAACAAGCTGCAAGTTGCGTAAATCAAGCGTCCACCGCCTTTTACCAATTTAGCTGCGCGGTTTAAAATATTGCTTTGCTTCACTTGCAATTCAGCAATGTCTTTCGGCATTTGCTTCCATTTTAGGTCAGGGTTGCGGCGTAACGTACCCAAGCCACTACAGGGCGCATCGACCAACACACGGTCAAATTTTGCATTGAGGCGTTTAAGTTTAGGGTCGTTTTCAGAGCTAATCACTTGCGCTTGCAAGTTAGATAAACCTGAGCGCTTTAATCTTTTACCAAGGTTTATCAGGCGTTTTTCTGATACATCAAACGCGTATAAACGCCCTGTGTTTTTCATCAACGCACCAATGGCTAGGGTTTTGCCACCTGCACCTGCACAAAAGTCAGCAATCATTTCGCCACGTTTAGGCGCAACTAGCAACGCTAACAATTGGCTACCTTCATCTTGTACTTCAATCACACCTTTTTCAAATAGCACGTGCTTACTAATCGTCACTTTTTGCGGCATGCGTATGCCTGTGGGTGAGTAGGGTGTTGCCACAACTAAGTCATTTTCAGCGAGCTCTTTTTGCGCACCTTTTTCACGGTTAAATTGCGCAATGACTTCGTCACGGTTGCCTTTGAGTGTATTCACTCGTAAATCTAGGCTAGCAGGCTGGTGCATGCTCCTGGCGATTACGAGTGCTTCCTCCGCGCCAAATTGCTCGCTCAATTTATCCCATAACCATTCTGGTAAATCGGCTGTTAATGCTGGGCTTAAATTATCGGTATTCACCGCTTTAATGGCTTTTAGCCATTCAATCTGTTGATCGTTGATGAGGCCTTCTAAATCACGCAAGTTTTTGCCTAGCACTTTAACTAAGTAAGCAATCACTAATACACGCGGGTCTTCAGTTTCAGAAACATAAGCTAAATACGATTTACGGCGCAAAATACCGTAAACGGTTTCAGCAATAAAACCGCGCTCTTTCATGCCTAAATCGCGGTTTTCGCGGAAAAACGCGCCGAGTTTAGCGTCAGCTGGGCCGGTGCCTGTGAGTACGTCTGCAAGGCAAATACCTGCTTGGCGGATTAAATTTTGATTCATCATTCGTTCTACTTTTTAGTCTAAAGGTCGTAATTCGGTGTTATCTGTAGTTTTTTAGTCAGCATTTTTTTGCACTTTAACTAAATTTGTTTTGCGCATTTCTTGCTCTAGCATGCTGCCATCTTTTAAATATTTTCGTATGCGTATGGGCAGGTAATGATACTCCTCTGCTAACCACATTTCGGTTCTATCGTTTTCGTCTTCACCGCGATGCACAATGTGAATGGTATTAAATTCACCTAATTTAATCTTGATTAGCGCTTCACCTTCAAATTCATAATCATAGCTTTTAAATGACTTGCCAGTGGTCACGTATAGGGCCATATTTTGTAAGGGTGGCATAAACATAAATTGAAATTGCGCGCTTAAAACATCTTGTGCACCAGCAGGTAGTTCAACAGTTTCAAGGCCTTTACTGGTGACTAAACTCAGCGTGTTTTCTAGCCAGAAAAAATTAGCGCTATACGTTTTGCTTTCTTTTTGGTTGTAAGACTGTTTGAAATTTTCAGGTTTAAGCCCGTTTTCTGTTAAATCGCCTTCGCTAATTTGTACCAGCTTGCCTCTATAAGCAATAGCAGCTAAGCCTTTGGCCTCAGACACGCTTTCAATTTTATATTTGCCGTTGTCAATGGTATAAGTGACATGCGTTTCACCTACACGGCTACCATTTTCGCTGCGTTTTACGTCATACCAACTCTCAATATTAGTCGGTTTTGATGCCACATCTATGCGCTCTTCAACGTATTCTGGATTATTTGCATCAATTGCTTCTTCAGGTGGGTGTGGCTCAACTAATGGTAATAATGGGTTAACTTCATTTGTTGTTTCAACTATCGGCTCGGCAGATTCTGTAGGTATTTCAGCAACTGCTTCTACTTTTGGTTTAGCTGGTTTGGCAGCTGGCTTAGCTTTATTAGGCACTGTTTTTTTTGGTTGTTTTATTTCCGCAGGAGTAAGTACTAACTCCGCCGTAATAATAGATTCCTCGCCATCTGTGCCTGGTAATAATAACGGTAAACCATTAAAAAAAAACAAATGCAATACAACAGAAAAACCTAACGCCCACCAAAGCTGGCGTGACACTCTGCTATTCAAAAACTGAATAATTTTACTCTGCATTGATACTGGTTAACACTTGCTCTATGGTGCTGTTGTCATCGCGAATAATCAATTTAATTGGCAGGCCATAAGCGCTGCTACCTGACTTTTGAAGCCCCAGCCAGAGTTCTTTACTGGGTGGCGTATTGTCGGTGGTTATTTCTTTCAAATAAGCAGTTTTAAATTGTCCTGCCATTGTAGTAAGCGCGTCTTTGGGCTGCTCAACCGCAAAATTGTAAGACTTCATTTTTTTGCCAGTGGTTAAATTCACTTTATATTCAACTGGTTTTGGCGTGAGTAATTCAATATTGATAAACATAAACTGGTACGCAAAACTCAGTAAATCTTGCGTGCTAGTAATCAGTGGCACGCTGTTGGTTTTACCTTTTTGGGTCATATTGAGTGTTAGGTTTTGCCAATCAAAATCAGCCGAAACAGACTTTTTAGCATTGTCACCTTGGTGCGCTTCAAAGTGGGTAGGTTGCAAGCCCGCCGCGCTGATAATGCCTGTTGAAACTAATTTTCTCTCGCCAAATAATGCGTAAACGCCAATGCCTTTAGTGATGCTTTCTATACGATAATTGGCGCCATCTTGCGTGAATTTTTCAACCACTGTAGCAAACGGTTTACCTTCTTTTGAGGCTTTATAAGTAAGCGTCAATTTTTTTGGTGGCAGATTATTTTGTGCAACAGCCGCCGCAGAAAATGTGAGGAAAAAAAGAGTAACAAAGTTAATTAAGGTGTGTGATTTCATCTTTATATAACGCACTTAGCGTGCCTTCGTTAACTGCATTATTGCCACCAACACCATGCGATTAAACAACAATAGTAGGTGCCTCATCTTGCGCTTGTGCGCGAATATGGCCAATTTCATAAACGGTTTCACCTGCCTCAGCCAATAGTTTTTTAGCGGCTTCTGCGTTATTTTTATCAAGCACAATTACCATGCCAATGCCGCAGTTAAACGTGCGATACAACTCGTGGTGGGTAATATTGCCTTGTGCTTGTAACCACTGAAATAATGGTGGAAGCGTCCAAGTTGAAGCGCTAATCTCAGCAGTTAAACCCGCTGGCAAAACGCGCGGCACATTTTCTGTAATGCCGCCGCCAGTAATGTGCGCCATGCCTTTTACTGGCATTGCTTCTATCAGTTTTAATAAAGATTTCACGTAAATTTTGGTTGGTGCCATCACTACATCTTTAAACTTGCGACCATGAAAATCAGATTCAAAATCAATACCTGAGTTCGCGATCAATTTACGAATCAGCGAGTAGCCATTTGAATGTGCGCCGCTTGATGCCAAGCCTAAAATCACGTCACCTGTAGCAATCGTTGTGCCATCAATAATATTCGCTTTATCAACACAACCAACTGCAAAGCCTGCTAAATCGTACTCACCGGCAGGGTACATGCCTGGCATTTCAGCCGTTTCACCACCAACTAATGCGCAACCCGCTTGTTCGCAACCTTCAGCAATGCCTTTAATCACTTGAGCGGCCGTGCCAACTTCTAATTTGCCGCAAGCAAAATAATCTAAGAAAAATAGTGGTTCAGCACCTTGTACCAAAATATCATTCACACTCATCGCGACTAAATCAATACCAACGGTGTCGTGTTTATTTAACTCAAAAGCAAGTTTAAGTTTAGTACCAACGCCATCCGTGCCAGAAACTAAAATAGGTTCTTTAAATTTTTTCGGCATGGCAAAGAGTGAGCCAAAACCGCCAATGCCACCCATTACCTCAGGGCGCATGGTGCGCTTGGCGTAAGGCTTAATCTGCTCAACTAATGCGTCGCCCGCTTCCATATCTACACCCGCATCGCGGTAGCTAATAGAGTTTGTGTTAGGGGTATTGGTGTTCAAAACTGTTCTCGATTCTAATAATTGCAATATCTATGTATGACTTAAGATTTAACTTTAATGTGGTTAATATAAGTATAATTTTAACTTAATCAACATTTTAACTCACTATTCAACGCAAACATGTCAAACCCGCCAAAAAACAGTAGCAATCAGCCGCCTGAGCACAATATCGTTGCTAATCATCGTTGGTTGATTTTATGTGTCGTTTTTTTGGTGCTACTTTACTTTTTACTGCCCGTGTTAACGCCTTTTTTAGTTGCAGCCGTGCTTGCTTACATGTGCGACCCATTGGTTGATAGGTTGAGTATTTGGGGTTACAAGCAATTTCAAGTAGGTCGAACAGCCGCTACAGTACTGGTGATGTTGGCTATTTTGGGTGTTATTACACTATTGTTGCTTATTATTATTCCGGTATTACAAAGTCAATCACACTTAATTGTTGAGCGATTACCAGATTTAATTATTAACCTGCGCGCTAGTGCTGAACCTTGGCTACAAAAAAACTTTGGCATCAGTTTAGCGATTGATAGCACGCAAATTCAAGAAATCATTACTAAAAACTGGAAAACTGCAGGTAATATTTTAGGGGACGTATTGCAAACTGCAGGTACTAATAGCCTAGCGCTTATCGGTGTGATAGCTAATATATTATTGCTGCCAGTAGTGCTGTTTTATTTGTTGCGCGATTGGGATGATATGGTTGCCGGCATAGGCCACTTAATACCACGTCACGTGATTGGTAAAACCACTGAAATCGCTCAAGAAATTGATCAAATGTTGGCGGAATTTTTGCGCGGACAATTTACCGTCATGTTGCTAATGAGCGTTTTTTACGCATTTGGCTTATGGCTAGTAGGACTAAATTCTGCATTGCCTATTGGCGTCATCGCTGGTTTACTAGGCTTTGTGCCCTATCTTGGCCCAGCTATTGGCTTAGGTTTGGCGCTGCTGGTAGGCGCGTTGCAATTCAGTGGCTTTAGCGAGCTGATACCAGTTTTGCTAGTGTTCGGCATTGGTCAATTAGTAGAAAGCAATGTGATTACTCCAAAATTAGTGGGTGATCGTATTGGTTTACACCCAGTAGTGGTGATTTTTGCGTTGTTAGCAGGCGGTCAGTTATTTGGTTTTGCAGGTGTATTGTTAGCGCTGCCTGTTGGCGCTGCCATTGCCGTAGGTTTACGCCATATTAAAGGCAGCTACTTAGATAGCAATACCTATCTTAATCAATAATTTTGCTCATTGATAACTAATTATTAATTATTGGTTTGGCGAGGTTAATCGTTAGTAGCAATGATGTCACAGACTACAAATAGTATTTAAAAAATTAAGCGTAACATTTGCCATGAAACAATTATTGCTCGACATAAAACCAGCTGCACCCCCTAGTTTTGATAACTTTGTAATCGGTAAAAACGCAGAGTTGATATTTCAATTAAAGCACGCCTTGAATACGCCACTTGAAGCGCACTTTATCTATATTTGGGGTGAGTCAGGTAGTGGTAAAACGCATTTAATTGAAGCTTGCAGCGCACAAAACAGTAGTGCTGAGTCAGCGGTAGTGTTGGTTGATAACGTGCACTTGCTGGATAACGAAGCTCAGATTAGACTTTTTAATCAATTTAACCAATTAAAGGCTAATCAGGGCACCTTAATTACTACAGGTTTACATGCACCTACACAAATGGGTTTGCGTGACGACTTAGCTACCCGCTTGGCTTGGGGCTTGGTTTATCACTGCCAGCCGTTATCAGATATTGATAAAACAACAGCACTTAAACAGCACGCGTTTGAACGAGGCATGAATCTGCCAGATGAAGTGACCGACTATTGCCTGCGCTATTTACGTCGCGATTTACCCACACTAATGGCTATTTTAGATGCCTTAGATGAGTGGTCTTTAATTACGCAAAAGCCTATTACCTTGCCGATGTTGCGCAAGTTATTACAATTAAATATAGAGTTTTAACCGCTTAAGTTAGCGTTTTACAGGATTAAAAATAAAAAATAAAAAATAGACTGACGGTTAAGCCAATCTGCAAGACTGGTTGCGCTAATCACCCAGCCTTACAGATTACTTAAGCGCCAACTTATCTAGCTGGGCAAATCATCATCCTAAACCTAGCAAATCATAAAGCCCACATCACTGGCCAGCGCGACGGCCAAAACTCACGGCATAAGCACCAGGACGTGCGAGTAAAATTGGGTCGTTAGTTGGCTCAATACCGTTGGGTAATGATAATGGGTTAAACATCAATGCCTTTTCAGCTTTTGCACTATCGGCCACTATGCTGGTGAGTGTAAGTTTGCCTAGTACAATCTGAGGGTTTGCATCTGACCAAACAATTGTGGCGTTATCAAGCACATCACCTTTTTTAGCCAGTTGTGCCACGAGTTGATACTCGATTGCACCCTTGGCTAAGCGCGCTGGTAACTCGTCAAATAAATAATTAGCTGTAGCGGTTTTGGTTTGCGCTTCAGTGAGAGATTTTTGTCCTGCAACTGGCAATATACGATAGCGAGCAACTTGTGTCACACCTTTTGTATTTGTAAATTTAAAAGCATTTACGCCGTAAAAAGCCAGTGTGCCAAAGCTCACAGGTGCTGGTTTTGGCATATTTACAAAGTTTTTAGCGGCAGGGTGCGTACTTAAAAATGTTTCAATAGGTTTGGGTGATGCCACTTTATCGCCACTGGCCGCGACAGCATTCAGCAGCGCTAAGAACTCTTCTGGCGTAGCAGCAGGAAACCCGTTAGTAGAAATACTCACAATATCGGTGGTTTCATCATTAGGTAATTGAAAGCGAATCGCAATGCCGTGTGGGTTAGCGTTGCCATCTGCATCTGGCATGGTAGGTACACCCGTAGCGTTAGAGAAACGCACAGTAACCGCGCTTGATTTCTGTTGAAAGTGCACAGCTTTACTTAATTTGGCAGATTTTTTAGTGGGTGTAAATGTGCCGTTTAACAGCACACCTTTGGCGTGGTTAGAGCGATAACCCTTATGTGGGCCACCTGAAAGTGTGGTTAGCGTGTCAACTAATTGCTCAACTACAGGTTTGTTAGCGTTAGTTGGCGTAGTTGTTTCTTGAGCATTTACCATGCTGGTGGTAACTAGCAAGAGGCTTGCTGTAAGGCTTTTAAGTAAAAAAATTTGTGTAGACATTCAATGTTTTCCTGATGGTTATAATAATAGTATTTATAGATGACTGGTCTAGTGCATAGTACTACGCTAATTTGTAATCAATATGACTAAATACTAAAAATTATTTCTATGATGATCATGTTGTTTATAAATGACCTATTCATTTAATCTGTCGACAATCAACATTTTGATAGTTCGTAAAAATCTCCAGACTGCTCAATCAATAGTAAAATAACGCATGCTTAGAATCACTGAAATAAAATTACCACTGTTAACTGCTGCTAAAGAAGGGCATTCTCATTCTGAAATTGAGACAGCTTTACTTAAAAAATTAGGCTTAAGCGCTGCTGATTTAATAGGCTTTAGTATTTTTAAGCGCGGTTTAGATGCACGAAAGTCACAGACTATTTTATTTGTTTATTCGCTAGATGTAGAACTAGTGAATGAGGCCAAAGTGCTCGCTAAATTTAGCCGCGACCCGCATGTAAAGTTAACGCCTGATACTGAATATAAATTTGTTGCAAAAGCTTCTGCTGAAACAGCCTCTCCATTAAGGCCAGTGATTGTTGGTTTTGGCCCAGCAGGTATGTTTGCTGCACTAATTTTAGCGCAGGCGGGTTTTAAGCCAATTGTATTAGAGCGTGGCAAAGCGGTGAAAGAGCGCACCAAAGATACTTGGGGCTTATGGCGTAAAAGTACGCTAAACCCTGAGTCAAACGTGCAGTTTGGCGAGGGCGGGGCAGGTACTTTTTCAGATGGTAAATTATGGAGTCAGATTAAAGACCCTAAACACTATGGTCGCAAAGTCTTGCAAGAGTTTGTGATTGCAGGCGCGCCACCTGAGATTTTATATGTGAGCCATCCGCATATTGGTACTTTTAGGCTGGTGGGTATGGTTGAGCAAATGCGCAATACCATTATTAACTTAGGTGGTGAAATTCGATTTAATGCGCGCGTAGACGATATTGAGTTAGTTGATCACCAAGTGCAAGGCGTAGTACTTGCTAATGGAGAGTTTATTGCTACCAATCATTTGGTGCTAGCGGTAGGGCATAGCGCACGTGATACCTTTGAGATGGTGTACAAAAAAGGGATTTATATTGAGGCCAAGCCATTTTCTATTGGCTTTCGTATTGAACACCCGCAACATGTGATTGATCAAGCGCGCTACGGAAATAGTTATAGTGCAGATTTATTAAGTAAGCTTGGTTCGGCTGAGTATAAATTAGTGCATCACGCGAGTAATGGCCGTAGTGTGTATAGTTTTTGTATGTGCCCAGGTGGCACAGTAGTGGCCGCTACCAGTGAAGAAGGGCGTGTAGCCACAAACGGTATGAGCCAATATTCGCGTAATGAGCGTAATGCGAATGCAGGTATTGTAGTGGGCATTACGCCAGAGATTGATTACCCTGATAATCCTTTAGCAGGCATGGCTTTGCAGCGGCAATTAGAGTCACAAGCTTATGTGCTAGGCGGTAGTAATTATCAAGCGCCAGCGCAATTGATTGGTGACTTTTTAAATGATGTTGCATCAACAAGGTTAGGCGCTGTGACGCCAAGTTATACGCCAGGCGTGCATTTAACCAACTTGAGTACTGCGCTACCAGAATTTGCCGTTACCGCGATTCGCGAGGCCATACCAGTGTTTGCTAAGCAAATTAAAGGCTATGATTTGGCCGATGGTTTATTAACTGGCGTTGAAACACGTACATCGTCGCCTATTCGCATAAAACGCGATGACACAACTTTGGCCAGCGTTAATACTAAAGGTTTGTATCCTTGTGGGGAGGGTGCAGGTTATGCGGGTGGTATTTTATCTGCGGGAGTAGATGGCATTAAAGTCGCTGAAGCGGTCATGCTCAATATAGTTGGCACTACTTAATCAATGCCACAATGACTAAAAAATTGAATATTTCAGCCTGGTCTATAGCGGCGCCCATTGTGGCCTGGCTACTACTAGCCACTGTACAATTAAACCTAAATTTAGGTCATATTGAACCCGTGCTAATGAGTGTAGGCCTGATAGGCGCAGTGCTGGCGGCTGTGCACCATGCAGAAACAATTGCACATAAATTAGGTGAGCCTTATGGCACCTTATTATTGGCTACCGCAATCACAGTGATTGAGGTAGGGCTCATTTTATCTTTAATGCTCACTGGCGGCCCTGAAACCGCAGCCCTAGCGCGCGATACTGTTTTTGCAGCAGTGATGATTATTTTAACGGGTATCGTAGGCCTATGCTTACTCATCGGCGGCATGCTTTATAAAGAGCAAGTATTTAAGCTACACGGCGCCAATGTTTCACTTTCAACTTTAGCCGCTATTGTTGTGCTTACACTTATTTTGCCTAACTACACGTTAACTACAACAGGCCCCATATACAGTAATAGTCAGCTCGCGTTTATCGCGCTGGTTTCATTGGTTTTGTACGGTAGCTTTGTGTTCGTACAAGCCGTAAGGCATCGCAATTACTTTTTAGATGCTACCGACCATCAAGAACTATTACTAATAGATCAAACAAAAGTGAGCAACACAAACACTTATGTAAGTGCGGGATTATTATTGCTCAGTTTAGTCGCTGTTGTTTTGTTGGCCAAATCACTCGCACCAACTATCGAAAGCTTCGTAGCCTCGATTCATGCCCCGCATCAATTAGTAGGCGTCATTATTGCTAGTATTGTGTTGCTACCAGAAGGTTTAGCAGCAGTGCGCGCAGCACGCAAAAACATGTTTCAAACCAGTTTAAACTTAGCGCTAGGCTCAGCGCTAGCCAGTATTGGCTTGACTATTCCAGCAGTCGCTATTTTATCGCTAATCACAGGCTGGACACTCATACTCGGCATCGACATGAAATCAACGGTTTTGTTACTATTAGCTTTGTTTGTGAATGCAATCTCACTCGCTACTGGCCGCACAAATGTACTGCAAGGTGTCATTCTGCTAGTGATATTTGGCGTGTATTTATTTACAACGATTGTTCCATAGCCAACCATTAGCCAATCGTTTGATGTGAAAACTGTGCATCATGGCTGTGTATAAAAACTTTTTGTGTGAAGCTAGCCTTGACACACAGCTAAAATGATTAAGCTTAACTTTGACTTATAAAGCGCTTAAATTGTTCGGTTGCCTCCACTAAAGCCGATGTCACCCCTGTTTCCATTGCAGAATGTCCAGCATCAGGTATCACCTTATATATGGCATGCGGCATTGCTAAGCTTAACTCGTAAGCTGTTACAGCCGGGCACACCATATCGTAACGGCCTTGAATAATAGTTGTGGGTATGTCAGCTAGTGTTGCCACCTCACTCAAAACATCGCGCTCCCCAATAAAACATAAGTGCTTAATATAGTGTATTTGTACGCGCGCTCTAGCAATTTCAACCTCTGATGGCGTAGCCTTAGCCACTGTTGCCGTAGCAGCACTGTTATTGCTGGTAACATTGTTACTAGCAACTCTGGGTAATAGCGACATAATACTATTTTCAAAGTTATTCCACTGTTTAGCCGCAGGCGATGCCACCAACACATCATCACTAAAAATACGTGCTGCGTACGCTTTAAGTAAATCATCACGCTCGCTTACAGGCAAATATTGGCTCAATTCAGCCAATACCTCAGGGTAAACTTGTTTAATGTCACGTAAAAACCAATCAATTTCTGATTGACGGCTTAAAAAAATACCTCTTAATATAAGCCCTGCAACACGTCCAGTGTGCGCTAGCGCATAAGCCAACGCTAAGGTGCTGCCCCAAGAGCCGCCAAATACCAACCAATGATCAATTTTTAGTTGCACACGTATCGCGTCAATATCATCCACTAAATCACTAATAGTGTTGTTATCAGTGCAACCTGCAGGTGCACTGCGCCCGCAACCGCGCTGGTCAAGTAAAATAATGCGGTAAAACTCAGGGTCAAAAAATCTTCTTTGCGTAGGATTACATCCACTACCTGGGCCACCATGTAAAAAAACCACAGGATACCCACTAGGATTGCCACATTCTTCGTAATAAATAATGTGTTCAGACCCTGTTTGTAACAAATGCTGTGCATATTCTTTAATTTCAGGGAATAACGTGTAATTAACTGGAAGCATAATTCAACTTTAATTGATAGGTAAAATATTGATTATTAACACTAATTTATGATTTTAAAAAGTTCAACGAAACAATAAAAAAATAATCTGTAAATTTGTTACTAAATTGTAACAAAAGTATTGCAATTCGTTTTTAACAAGCGTATTGTTCTGAAACGCGCACAAACGTGTGTGATTATATAATGTTTTAAAGTAGTCGAATTAACACAATTAAAGCATTATATTTCTTCGACCCTTGAGTTTTAAACTTTGGAGATTAAAATGGAATTGAGCAAAATGAAATTAGCTCTTGGTTTAGTAGTTGGTGCATCATTGGCTATGCCAATGGTAGCTTCTGCTGCTGCTGATCAAGAAGCTGCAATGGCTGACAAAAACAACTGGGCACACCCACGTGGTCAGCACAACAACCAAGGTTATAGCGCATTAGCACAAGTTAACAAAGGCAACGTTAAAAACCTTAAAGCTGCATGGACATTCGCTACAGGTGTAAACCGTGGCCATGAAGGTTCACCAGTTGTTGTTGGTAACATGATGTATGTTCACACAGCATTCCCAAACAACGTATACGCTCTTGATTTAAACGACAATCAAAAAATCGTTTGGTCATATTTCCCAAAACAAGATCCATCAGTACAAGCTGTTTTATGCTGCGATAACGTTTCACGTGGCTTAGGCTTCGGCGACGGCAAAATCTTGCTACAACAAAACGATGGTAACTTGGTTGCTTTAGACGCTAAAACTGGTGCTAAACAATGGTCAGTTTCAAACGTTGATCCAAAAGTTGGCGCAACAAACACAAACGCTCCACACGTTATCAAAGATAAAGTGTTGACTGGTTGTTCAGGTGCTGAATTTGGTGTTCGTTGCTTTATTGCTGCGTACAACTTAAAAGACGGTTCACTAGCATGGAAAGCATACTCAACAGGTTCTGATGCCGAAGTAATGATCGGTGCTGATTTCAACTCAGCAAACCCAGCTTACAGTGCGTTATCAGTTTACGAAGATGTAAACGGTGGTAACAAACAAGGCGGTTCATTCAAAAAAATCCCAACTGCATCATTAAAAGTTGGTGAAAAAGAACTTGGTACACGTACATGGTTAAAACCACAAGCTGTTAAAGACGGCTGGCAAAATGGTGGTGGCTCTGTATGGGGCTGGTGGCCATATGATTCAAAAACAAACTTGGTTTACTACGGAACAGGTAACCCATCAGTTTGGAATCCAGATGTACGTCCAGGCGACAACAAATGGTCAATGACTGTATTTGCACGTGATTTAGATTCAGGTATCGCTAAATGGGGCATGCAAATGACTCCACATGACGAGTGGGATTACGATGGTATCAACGAAGTAATCTTGTTCGACAAAGGTGGTAAAACATACGCATGGCATCATGACCGTAACGGTTTTGCATACACATGGCAAGCAAACAACGGTACTTTAGTTGCTGCTGAAAAAGTTCACCCATTTGTTAACTGGGCTACAGATATCGACATGAAATCTGGCGTACCAAACAAATTGGCTTCAGCTTCTACACACCAAGACTACAATGCTAAAGGCGTATGCCCAGCTGCATTGGGTACTAAAGACCAACAACCAGCTGCATATTCACCAAAAACAGGCTTAATGTACACACCATTGAACCACGTTTGTATGACATATGAGCCAGTTGAGTCTAAATACGTTGCTGGTCAAGCATGGGTTGGTGCTACATTAACGATGTTTGCAGGTCCTGACGGTGTTATGGGTGGCTTCGGCGCTTACAACCCAATGACAAACAAAAAA
>JANNBX010000180.1:0-1714 GCA_031385945.1 Methylophilaceae bacterium
CATCCACCAAAATATAGAGCTTTTTAATAGCATCAGCCTCACCCACAGTGCGATCAATATTGATAGTGAATGGCACTTGAGCGCCGCTCTCAGCGCGGCGCGGCGCGGTTAAGCGTATAAATGGCGCATTTTCTTCAATAGTGCGGCCAGCAAAAAAAGCTTCTTTAACCACAGGCCAAAGCTTTGGGTCGGCTTCTGCGTTGGCATTAAAACTCAGTGATGTAAGCGCAAGCGCACTCATCAAACCTGCTATCAATTTTGCTGTGAATTTCTTGTTCATTCTATTCTCCGCCGTAACTACTTATTGTTGTGATGACTCAAATATGTAACGTTATTTTTACATAAAAAGTTTACGCTAATATAGCTAATCTACTGTGTATTATGCAAATTTTATGTGATACGAGTCACACAGTGACTCCTAATTTTAGAAGTCACTGTGTGACTCTAAAATCGATAAGTCACAAAGTTAAGGTAAGTTATTATTACTTAAATAACACCCTCAAACAATTGTACTTGAACCTCAGCACCAGCCTCAATATTGCCCACATCTGTTGCCAAAACAATAAAGCAGTTAGCCTCACTCATACTGCTTAATACACCAGAGCTTTGATTGCCAATGGGTTTAACTACCCAATCACCGTTTTCTAAATGCAAAATGCCGCGCTGAAACTCAGTACGCCCAGCCATTTTTTTAATTGGTGCAGCGCACATTACTTTGAGTAGCGGTAAGGCTTTAGGTTCGGTTTGCCCCATTAGCACCAACATTGCCTCGCGCACAAATTGGTAAAACGTGACCATCACTGCGACTGGGTTGCCTGGTAGCCCGAAATAATGGGCGTTACCAACGCGCCCAAACGCCAATGGCCGCCCGGGTTTCATGGCGATTTTCCAAAATAATACTTCGCCTAGCTTTTCAAGCAGCATCTTCATGTAATCTGCCTCACCCACTGAAACACCACCGCTAGTGAGTATGACATCGGCTTTATTGCTGGCTTCAATGAGTGCATTTTCAAGCGCAACGGGGTCGTCGCGCACCACACCCATATCAATGATTTCAACATTCATTCGCGCTAACATGCCATATAACGTGTAGCGATTACTGTCGTAAATTTGCCCTTCTAGCAACGGTTTACCAACGCTGATGAGTTCATCGCCAGTGCTAAAAAAAGCGACTTTTAATTGGCGATACACCAATACTTCAGCAAACCCAAGTGAAGCTAGCAAGCCTAAATCGGCAGGTTTTACCAAATGCCCCGCCTTAAAAACAACCTGATTCGCTTTTAAATCGTCACCCGCGTAACGAACATTTGCTCCTGTTTTTGGGCTGTCTGAAAACGTAATTGCGTTGTCGTTTACTGTCACGCGCTCTTGTACGACAACAGCATCGCAACCTACTGGCAGCACTGCGCCTGTCATAATCCGTACACATTCACCTGTGCCAACATTGCCGATAAAAGGCTTCCCTGCAAATGCGGTACCAACTATTTTCAACGCGCCACCAAAATATTGTGCCGCGCTAAATGCAAAACCGTCCATTGCAGAGTTATTAAAAGCGGGAACATTGAGCGGCGAAACAATATCTGCCGCTAATACTCGGCCTAAACTAGCGCGTATGTTTAAACGCTCAGTTGTGTTGACTGGCGTTAAATAGTCTTTGATAAACGCTTTTGCGGTTTCCACAGGCATTGAGTGTGGGTCGTAATCATCTAGACAA
>JANNBX010000140.1:0-4810 GCA_031385945.1 Methylophilaceae bacterium
CGCCCAAACGCGCAAAAAATGCATCACCACCGTTTAAGCCATGCACCAAACCTTGGTTACCCAAATAGCTTGCCGGCATAATCGCTTGCGAACCATCGGTTTTAATAATGTTTTGCCATTTATCAACAATTGTATCCAGCGCTTCATCCCAAGTGATGCGCGTAAATTGCTTGCTGCCTTTTGGCCCAGTCCGTTTCATGGGGTACAGCAGGCGGTCTGGGTGGTAGTGACGTTTTTCGTAATCTTTGAGTTTGACGCACAAACCGCCGCGCGTCATGGGGTGATCTTTATTGCCAGTGACTGAAATCAGCTTATTATCTTTTACTGTGTAAACCATTGAGCAGGTGTCGGGGCAATCGTGCGGGCAGCCACCGTGAAAAGTCTTTGTATTATCTTTAAAGTCATCCATGCTCAATACTCCTCACAAGATTAAATAGTTTTTATACTTGTGAGTATATGCCTGAAAAAAACAGTTGTATAGCCACTAGCCAATACGTCAATATCATGTGAATCATTCCAGCTTGCACTTTAATAGTGCACTAATTACCTCATCATAATCACACCCAACCTGCGGCGCACAATCAGCCATGGCGTTATGAGTGGCACATGGTTTGCTTTGTTTAAAGTACGAAATAAGCTGGGGCAACACAAATGTTAAAGATAATACTGGTAGATAACCATGACGAACGAAGTGAAGCGTTAATTGATACGCTTAAAAGCGCTGAGTACGAGATTATTGCGCGCTTTAATGATGCTGATAATTTAGATGAAGTAGTAAATAGGTTGAACCCTGATATGGTGATTATTGACACCGACTCACCCAGCCGCGATACCTTAGAAAACTTGGTAGTGATGCGCGCGAACAGCCCTCGTCCAGTGGTCATGTTTGCGCATGATAACGATGCAGACAAAATTAAGCTCGCAACACGTGCAGGAGTTTGCGCATACATTGTGGGCGAACTACCTGCAAACCGCCTCAAAACAGTGATGAACGCAGCCATAGCTCGCTTTGAAGAATTTAAATATTTACGTGATGAAATAGATGTAGCGCACACGATGCTGGCAGAACGAAAAACAATTGAGCGCGCTAAAGGATTGATAATGAAGCAAAAAAACATAGATGAAGCAGAAGCCTATAAACTCATGCGCGAAACTGCGATGAAGAATAATCAAAAATTAGCCGTTTTATCTGAGAGAATTATAGAAGCGGCACAGTTGTTGCTTTAACAATATTGAAACGACTTTCTAACGGCGGAAAGTTAAGACTGGCAGGTTAAATACTATTTAGCCCGACCCAAAGACAAAGGCGTCTTATCAATCAGTACAACTATGTATTGATTGATAAGACGCCTTTTTTATTTTAGTTTTTACAGCTACTAGGAGTTTTTATGCAAGACGACAAAAAAATCATTACGGGTGTTTCAGTAGGAGAAACCGTAGATAACAGCCGCCGTAACTTTTTTAGAGCATCTGCCGCTGCTGTGGGTGCTGCAGCACTAATGGGTGCGGTGCCTGATAGCATTAAATCAAAAGCTTATGCAGCAGGTTCTGACGCCCCAGAAATTACAGAGGTGAAAATTGGTTTTATTCCATTGACAGATTGCGCACCGATTGTAGTGGCTGCTGAAATGGGTTTTGATAAAAAATATGGCATTAAAATTATCCCCGCTAAACAGGCTTCTTGGGCGGCGATTCGCGACAAAACAGTGAATGGCGAGCTACACGCCTCACACGTTTTATATGGCTTGGTGTATGGCGTGCAAATGGGTATTGGTGGCCAACAAAAAGACATGAAAGTGCTGATGAATCTAGACCATAACGGCCAAGCCATCACGCTTTCTACCGCGCTAAAGGATAAAGGCGTTAAAGATGGCAAATCACTTAAACGCGTAATGACCAATGAAAACCGCGACTTTATTTTCGCCAATACTTTTCCTACTGGCACACACGCTATGTGGATTAACTACTGGTTAGCTGCAAACGGTATCAACCCTGTGACTGAAGTTAAATCGATTGTTGTACCGCCACCACAAATGGTTGCGAATATGCGTATTGGCAATATGGATGGCTATTGCGTTGGCGAGCCTTGGGGGGCGCGCGCGATTGCTGACAAAGTTGGCTTTACAGTGACGACTACACAAGATATTTGGCAAGATCACCCAGAAAAAGTGTTAGGTACAACAGCTGAATTTGTTGCTAAAAACCCGAATACAACACGCGCCATGATTGCAGCGATTTTAGATGCTTGTAAATATATTGATGCTATGGAAAACCGCGCAAAAGTTGCCAAGCTGATTTCTGGTAAAGCGTATGTGAACACCTCTGAAGATGTGATTGCAGGCCGCTTTGTGGGTGATTATGACAATGGTAATGGTCGCAAATGGAAAGACCCTAACTTTATGAAGTTTTATCAAGATGGTTATGTGAATTTCCCTTATTTATCTGATGGTATGTGGTTCTTAACGCAGCATAAACGTTGGGGCCTATTAAAAGCTGACCCTGATTACTTGGCAGTAGCCACTAAAGTCAACGAAATTAAGCTCTACACAGAAGCCGCAGGTTTAACAGGTACGAGTATTCCAAAATCGCCGATGCGCTCAAGCAAATTGATGGATGGCGTAGTTTGGGACGGCAAAAACCCAGCCGCTTATGCAGCAAGCTTTAAAGTTAAAGCTTAAGTTAAGCGTAATAATCATGTGGCAGCCGAGTGACTGCCACATGATAGTAACCAATTGAAAGAGGATGACAATCATGAGTGCAGTCAACTTAAATAAAGAAACAATAACCAGCATTTTGAGTGATGAAAATACTGAAATCACGAAACAAGCCAGCAACGACAGCACAATGACAAGCTCTGCAACAGCATCAGCTCTCACGACAAAAGTTGCTAAACCACAAAGTGAATTTAGCAAAAAAGCTTATGAATTTTTAAAGTGGGCTTTGCCACCTATTTTTGGTATTGCGCTATTTTTAACACTGTGGACGGTGATTTCACATTTATCAAAAGTGTTACCTGGGCCCGTAGCTACATTTATTTCTGGTATAGAGCTTTTTGCTGATCCTTTTTATATCAATAACTTAAACGATCAAGGCATTGGTTGGAATATTGTGGCCTCTCTAGAGCGCGTAGGGTTAGGCTTTGGTTTAGCCGCCCTTGTAGGTATTCCACTTGGTTTTCTCATTGGTCGTTTTGAGTTTATTTCACGTATGACAGCGCCAGTTATTGGCTTATTACGCCCTGTTTCACCACTTGCTTGGTTACCACTTGGTTTATTAGTGTTAAAAGCTGCTGGCCCAGCGGCAATTTGGGTAATTTTTATCTCAAGCATTTGGCCTATGGTGATCAACACAGCGGTAGGCGTGAGCAAAGTGCCACAAGATTATATGAACGTAGCCAAAGTACTTAACTTAAGTGAGTGGAAAATTGTGACTAAGATTTCATTTCCATACGTGTTGCCCTACATGATGACAGGCGTGCGTTTATCAATGGGTATTGCTTGGTTAGTGATTGTTGCGGCAGAAATGCTCAACGGTGGCGTAGGTATTGGCTTCTGGTTATGGGACGAATACAACGCATCTAACTACGAACACATTATTTTAGCGATTTTGATCGTGGGTGTGATTGGCTTGTTATTAGAAAAAGGCTTGATGTTATTGGCCAAACGTTTTCAGTACGAGTAAAGCGCCACGCAAAACAATATTTAAGGTTTGTATCAAATTTAAGAGCAAGCACATAAAAACACGCATTTTACGAAAGCATATCAAATGGAATCAGATAACAAAGGTATTGAAAGATACGTGCAGATTGAAAATGTCAGCATGAGCTTTGCAACAAAAAAAGGTGCATTTGTTGCATTGCAAGATATTAATTTAAATATTACGCAAGGTGAGTTTGTATCGATTATTGGCCACTCAGGCTGTGGTAAATCTACTGTGCTCAATTTAATTGCAGGTCTACTGACACCAACCGCTGGTAATTTATTTTGTGCAGGCCGTGAAATCGCAGCCCCAGGCCCTGAGCGTGCAGTAGTGTTTCAGAACCACTCATTACTGCCGTGGCTAACTTGCGCTGAAAATGTATATTTAGCAGTAGAGCGTGTTTTTTCAATGACTGAAAATAAAGCGCAAATGCAGGAACGTACCAAAGCGGTATTAGAGTTAGTCGGTTTAAGCCATGCAGCAGACAAACGTCCGAACGAAATTTCAGGTGGTATGAAACAGCGTGTTGGGATAGCACGCGCACTGGCAATGGAGCCAAAAGTGTTGTTGTTAGATGAGCCATTTGGTGCGCTAGACGCCTTAACCCGCGCTGGCCTACAAGATGAACTCATGAAAATTATGCAGAAATCAGGCGCAACAGCTGTCATGGTCACGCACGATGTGGATGAAGCAGTTTTGCTTTCAGACAAAATTGTGATGATGACAAACGGCCCAAGTGCAACAATTGGCGATATTTTAGACGTGAAACTAGCCCGCCCAAGACACCGCTTGGCGCTGGCAGAAGATAAAGAATACAACCACTTACGTGGCGAAGTCTTACGCTTCTTGTATGAACGCCATGCTAAAAAAGTTGCTTAAGTTGTCTCTGCAAAATCAATCAGTTAACCATTAGCAAAATTATTATTCAGGACTAAAAAATGAAGACATTAAAATTAAGTAGTATCGGTTTAGCTACATTACTCGCATTAAGCTGCCAAACTGGCTTTGCGGCAGATGAAGAATATACGTTTTTTAACTCTATTCAAGACGGAAAATCACTCTCTAATTTGCGCTTACGTTACGAAAATGTCGATCACGATTTATATCAACC
>JANNBX010000156.1:0-15803 GCA_031385945.1 Methylophilaceae bacterium
GTATTGATGCCAACATTGAGTAATTCACGACAATCTGCTGCTAGCCTTGTTTGTATGGCTTTAACGTATGGGCAGTGGTTTGATATAAACATCACTAAAAGGCCATTTTTACCCATGATTTGGTCACGACTGACCATGTTGCCATCAACATTGCGTAAATTAAAATCAGGTGCGTGCCAACCAAAATCGCACACGGGTGGGTTTAAACTTGCCATCTTACTCATCCATTTTCATTCAATATTTAGGGTAAAATCTTAACACTTTAAAGAATAAGTCACTATTCAAAAAATCCCCTATGAGCAATTCGCGTTTTTACATTGAAGATGATTTGGCTGTGGGCTGCACAGTTAAGCTGACTGAAAGTGCTGCAATCCACGCCACGCGGGTGTTGCGGCTTGAGGTGAGTGACGATATTGTGCTGTTTAATGGTGATGGTTTTGATTACGCCTGCCAGCTTATTTCGGTAAAAAAATCTGAAGTATTGGCGATTGTACAAAGCCAACATCTGCTTAATAATGAATCACCGCTCAATATCACCTTGCTGCAAGGCATATCGTCCGGCGACCGTATGGATATTACGATTCAGAAGGCAGTAGAGCTGGGCGTGACACGGATTATCCCCATTAAAACCACGCGCAGTGTAGTGAAGTTGAAAGATGACCGTGCTGAAAAACGCTTGAGCCACTGGCAGCAAGTGGTGGTTGCCGCTTGTGAGCAAAGTGGGCGTGCTATCGTGCCAATGGTTGATGCGCCAATTAGTTTATCGGACTGGTTATTTACGCATAAAACGAGCGATACACTGCGTATAACGCTAGATCCGCTGGCCACAAAACAACTGAAGGACTTAAGTAAGCCACAAAATATTGAGCTGCTAGTGGGCGCAGAAGGCGGCTTAACTGAAAATGAAATTACCATGAGCGCATCGCATGGCTTTGTTGGCGTGCAATTAGGCGGCAGAATTTTACGCACCGAAACCGCGCCGCTGGCAGCCATAGCCGCCATGCAAACGCTTTGGGGCGATTTTTAATTTAACATTGATTCAAGGAACAAGTTTTGCAAACACATTTACCAAAAGAGATTTTTAAAGCCTACGACATACGCGGTATTGTTGGCAAAACACTGACACCAGCCATTGTAGAAGGCATAGGCCATGCATTAGGCAGTGAGGCAAAAGCGCGTAAACAAACGCATATTTGTGTTGGGTATGATGGTCGGTTATCAGGCCCAGAGCTAGCTACTGCGCTTTCAAGCGGCATTAAAAAAGCGGGTATTGATGTGATTAACCTTGGTATGGTTGCCACACCGATGGTCTATTTTGCAGCATATTTTCTCAAAACCAACTGCGGCGTCATGGTCACGGGCAGCCATAACCCACCAGATTATAATGGCTTAAAAATGGTGTTAGCGGGTGAAACGTTATCAACTGACAGCATTCAGGCATTACGATTACGCATCGAAAATAATGACTTAACAGATGGCGCTGGCACTGAAACTAGCTACAACATCTCGCCTGATTATATTGCGGCAATTACTCAAGATGTGAAACTAGCGCGACCTTTAAAAATAGCGGTAGATTGCGGCAATGGTGTTGCCGGCGCTTTTGCGAAAACGCTCTACACAGGGTTAGGTTGTGCCGTTGATGAGCTGTTTTGCGAGGTGGATGGGCATTTCCCTAACCATCACCCAGACCCATCTGAGCCTAAAAACTTGGTCGATTTAATTGCAGCGCTTAAAACAAACGACGCTGAAATTGGTTTGGCGTTTGATGGTGACGGTGACAGATTAGGCGTGGTGACTAAAGACGGACAGATTATTTACCCAGACCGCCAATTGTTATTATTTGCTGAAGCGGTATTAAAGCAAAACGCTAAAGCCACGATTATTTTTGACGTGAAATCAACACGTCACCTTAGCCCGTGGATTAAAGCGCATGGCGGAGTGCCATTATTATGGAAGACAGGCCACTCGCTAGTGAAAGCGAAAATCAAAGAAACAGGTGCAGCACTCGCTGGTGAAATGAGCGGTCATGTATTTTTTAACGACAAAAATGGTGATGGCACACAGCGCTGGTTTGGCTTTGATGACGGCTTGTATGCTGGCGCACGTTTGCTAGAAATATTAAGCTATTTTGAGGATGTGAGTGCAGTGTTAAATGGTCTGCCAAACAGTACCAGCACCCCTGAGCAGCATATTGCCATGAATGAAGGCGAGCCGCATAAGCTTATAGCTGACTTGCAAAAAACTGCGCATTTTGCAGGTGCAATTGAAGTAATTACGATAGATGGCTTACGTGTGGAATATGCTGATGGCTTTGGTTTAATGCGGCCATCTAATACCACGCCTGTGATTGTTTTACGCTTTGAGGCCGATAATGAAGCAGCGCTTAAACGCATACAAGCGCAATTTAAGGCGATTATTTTAGCGGCCGCACCGCATGTGGTTTTACCTTTTTAATCATAAGTTTATGTCTAAAAACACCATTATTATTAGCATTATTTGGATAGCGCTGGCTACTTGGCTTTATTTTATTGTCGAGCGCCAATTCATGCCAAACAAAGCAGAAAAACTAGGCAATAGCGCGACAGTAACACTTGAACGTGGACGTGACGGCCACTATCGTGCGCAAGCTTGGCTAAATGAGCAAAAAATTGATGTGCTAGTAGACACTGGCGCAACGGATGTTGCGGTTTCAGAGCGTGTTGCTAATCAGCTCAATTTACCGCGCAATTATCCCATTACGACAAACACCGCCAATGGTGAAGCCCAAGGTTTTGCGACACGTTTAAAAACCGTTAAGCTTGGTGGCGTTATTGCACATGATGTATCTGCAATTATTGCGCCTGGTTTAAATGGTGATGTATTACTAGGCATGAGCTTTTTGAGCCGCATGGATGTGCGCTTATTTCAAGGCAAAATGACGGTTAAACAAGTAGAAGAATAAGGCACTTTATTGGCTTAGGCAGCGCTACCAAATTTTAAAATGCGTTATCAAAAACTAACTCACCAAGCAACTTTAGTGTTTTTAAGATTTTTTCGAGAGCCGAATATATAAGAATACGCTTTAGTCAGCTCAACACCCATCAAGAACACTTGTGCCGAGTAATACACCCAAACCAATAGCGCCACTAGCGAGCCAGCTGCACCAAAGCTACTTGTTACGCCGCTCGTACCAATATAAAAGCCAATCAATAACTGCCCCAATGTAAACAAAATAGCAGTAATGCTAGCCCCAACCCATACCTCGTGCCACTCTATACGTACGCGCGGCATAATTTTAAAAATGAGCGCAAACATAAAGGTAGTTAATGCAAAACTGAGGCCGATATTGGCTAGATGCGCGGCAGTTTCCCAACCACCAAAAATGGGTGACCACCATTTACCAAGTGCAGACAAACCAGCGCTTAAAATGAGCGAGGCTATTAAGACCAAACCAACACATAACACCATACCAAAAGACAATAGGCTGCCTTGTAATGCGTAGAGAAAGCCATCAATCTCTGGCTTTTTCGTCACTTGCCAAATACGATCTAGTGCATTTTGTAACTCACCAAACACACTAGTAGCACCAATCATCACAAGCACAATGCCAATAAGTGTAGTCACCCATCCTTCTGTTGGCTTATTTACACTTTGTACTAGCGCCTCAACCACCATTGCGCCCTGCTCACCTAGCAAACGGTGTAGCTGTCCTGCAATTTCGCCACGTGCTGCGTCTTCGCCAAACACCAAGCCTGCTATAGAGATAGCAATTAGCACTAAAGGCGCAATCGAAAACATGGTGTAATAAGCCAGTGCTGCACCCATACTTTGAGCGTAATCATCTTGCCAACCAACAAACGCAGTTTTAATCAGTAGCCAGATTTGTTGTACACGTAGCTTAAAAGTGTTGGACGATAAAGAATCGGTTGGCAAAGAATGCGGCAATGAAAGATTAGGCGGCAGATCGGGCTCGATATTAGTCATCAACTACTATTGTAATACGCAAATTAAGCAGATGACTATTCGGTAACAATACGCTGTAATCATCTTTATTGTAATGTCTGTATAGTGCAGCACTTTCGTGAGCAATAACATAGTCAATCTGTTAATTTGCGTTTACACGCCATATTGTGTTGCCAACATCATCAGCCACTAGTAGCCCACCTCGCTTATCAATTGCTACACCAACAGGGCGACCTTGCGCTTTATTATTTGTCGTTAAAAATCCCGTAAGTACATCTACAGGTAAGCCTGCTGGCTTGCCATTAACAAATGGTACAAAAATAACTTTATAACCACTCAACAGTTTGCGGTTCCACGAGCCATGTTGACCAATAAACATACCATTAGCAAAACGTGCTGGCAGTGTATTGCCGGCAGCAGCGGCCAATCCGAGTGAGGCAGTATGTGCGCCTAAGGCATAGTCAGGCGCAATCGCTTTAGCCACTAACGCTGGGTTTTGCGGTTGCACACGTGTATCAATATGTTGACCATAATAACTATATGGCCAGCCATAAAAACCGTTGTCTACTACTGACGTTAAATAATCAGGCACTAAATCATTGCCCAACTCGTCACGCTCATTAGCTACAGCCCAAAGTTTGCCAGTGCCTGGCTCCCAAGCCATGCCGTTTGGGTTACGTAAACCTGTTGCAAATAAGCGTTTTTGGCTAGTTTTTACATCCAACTCCCAAATAGCCGCGCGACCAGTTTCGGCAGCTAAGCCATGCTCTGCAATATTACTATTTGAGCCTACCGTTATATAAAGTTTGGTGCCGTCAGCGTTGGCAATCAAATTTTTAGTCCAGTGGCTGTTAATATTACCTGCTGGCAAATCGGTTACTTTGACACCTGCTTCAGTTAGGCGTGTGTCGCCGTCTTTGTACAAAAATCGGGTCACTGCGTCTGTTTCAGCTACATACAGCGTATTGCCTATTAAAGTCATGCCAAAAGGTGAATTTAAACCATCAATCAGTACTACTTTCATATCTGCCACACCATCAGCATTTGTATCGCGTAGCAATGTGATTCGGTTAGCGGTTTTAGTTACTGCTCCAGCACGCTGCATCACCTTGCCTGCTACCCAAGCTTTAAAACCACCAACGCCGTCTTTGGCAGGGGCATTGGTTTCAGCAACAAGTACATCATTATTGGGAAGCACATAAAGCCAGCGCGGGTGATCCAAGCCTTTAGCAAAAGCGCTTACCTGAGTACCAGTCGCGGCTACGGGCTTAGCTTCGTTTTGCCAGCCTACTGCTGGGGCAATGTTTAGGGTGGGCAATACGCTAGTTTCTGGCAAAGGCAATACAGGCTTTTCACCATAACCAACTGGCGTTAGTTGCTTTGGTGTTTCGCTACAGGCGGCCACAAGCAATACTAAACTACCCGAGATAAGCCATTTAAACATGACACTTTTCCTAACTTTTTTGTTAAATATTAAACCGAATAAAATACGCTTACTTAATACAAATAACGCAGAGCAAATAACTTGCTGCAAACAATTCAGTACAAATAACTCGGTACAAGTAACTCATTACAACAGTGTTGCTAGCAATCAATATATTTTATAAACCTGTAAAACATTACTAATTTGAATAATAAATATCGATTGCATAGCTTCACACACAGCTATACAAACTTAAAACTTTAATTTTTTATGATTTTTTTAAATAAAATAAGTTTATAGACACCCGAATTATTTAATACGATTTTTACGAATCTTATTGGTTAAACTGGTCTGGTTAACTGGGTTTACTGACCTCAAAACCTTTAGGGTCTTTTTTAGCTTTTTTAGCTGCTTTCTTTTCTTTTGGGGTTTTAGCAGGTTGTTTTTTATCTAGTTTGTTACTTTTCTGTTCATGGCCCATGTTGTTCTCCAAGTTTAAATCAAGCTCAATAGTAAGCCCACTCAGTATGTGCCTTTGTAAGCTAACCTGTGTGTCTATTTATGCAATAAACTCACAAGTCAGCTACAAATATAGCAAGTACTTATGGCTTTAAACGCATGTCGTTTTTAACTGAAGTCACGCCTTTGATACTACGCGATATTTCTACCGCCTTGTTAATGCTGGCTGTTGAGCTCACAAAACCACTTAACTGTACAACGCCTTTAAACGTTTCCACATTAATTTCAGTAGATTTAAGCGTTGGTTCATTCAAAATAGCAGCTTTAACTTTAGTCGTAATAACGGTATCGTCAATATACTCTCCTGTACCTGATGTGGTTGCAGTTGACGCACAGCCTAAGGTGGTGAGTAGCGCAAAGGCTAAAATAAATGCTGATAAAAATTTTACTGGTTTCATGGTGTATGCTCCGAAATTTAAAAAATAGTACTTAAAAATCATTCAAAAATATTTACTATTAAGTTACTAAAGATAATTGATTATATTAAGCGCATTAAAACTAAGCTTTAATGAGTCATCGCATTCTCACCCGCACCTCGTCAAGCGTCTGTGCGCCACCACACATACCCTATTTGCAAAGCGCTATAAAATACGATCATGTTAAATATTAAAAAACAGTCTAGTTTGGTCTTCATTTGGCGTGCGCAACCATTAATGACGATCATTGCCGTTTGTCTATTAAGCGCCTGTGGCGGTATACCCACTATGGTGCCTGACATGGCGCTAAGTTCGCCAAAGCCAGTACAGCTTGAAGGGACGCAAGGCCCACTCAGTACCAAACAAAGTAAGGCCATACTCACCAAACTTGAAAAAAATAGTGACGACACGAATATTTTTGATAAGCATTTAATATTAGAAAGCGAAATAGTCGGCAGCCCACTCGTGGTTGGTAATAAGGTAGATTTATTGATTGATGGTGTAGCCACTTATAACGCCATGCTAGCCGCAATTGATAGCGCTAAAGACCACATCAATATGGAAACTTATATTTTTGAAGGTGGAGAAGTCGGTCAAGTGTTCGCTAAAAAGCTCATCGACAAACAAGCTAGCGGCGTGCAAGTGAATTTAATTTATGACAGTGCAGGCTCTTTTGATACACCTAAAGAGTTTTTTAAAACGCTCACCGATACTGGCGTAAACGTATTGGAATACAACCCAATTAACCCGCTGAATACGCGAAAAAGCTGGGAATTTAATCAGCGTGACCACCGCAAACTATTGATAGTAGATGGTGAAACTGCTTTTGTAGGTGGCATTAATATTAGTAGTGTTTACGCTAGCGGCTCTACTGGCGGTAGCAGCTTTAGCCGTGCAAAAGCCGCTGATAATGAAGAAAAAGCAACACCGTGGCGCGATACACATTTACAAGTGATTGGTGCTGTGGTCAATGAGTTTCAAAAGCTTTTCATCAACACTTGGACAGAACAAAAAGGTAACCCACTCGCCAGCAAAAATTATTATCCTGAAATAAAACCCAAAGGTAATGAAGTCGTTCGCGCCATAGGTAGCACGCCAGACGAGCCTTACAGCCAAATTTACGTCACTTTACTCTCCGCTATCAATAGTGCAGAAACACAAATATCTCTTACCAACGCATATTTTGTACCAGATAAACAATTGCTAGCCGCACTTAAAGAAGCCGCAGCACGTGGTGTAGATGTGCGCTTGCTGCTCCCTGAAAAAACTGATTCCACTTTAGTTTTTTATGCATCTCGCTCTTTTTATGACGAGTTACTCAGTGCTAATGTTAAAATTTACGAACGTAAAGGCGCACTATTGCATGCTAAAACCGCACTAATTGACGGTGTTTGGTCAACGATTGGCTCAACTAATTTAGACTGGCGCAGCTTTACAAATAACCAAGAAATCAACGCGGTGATACTCGGCCAAGGTTTCGGCGATCAAATGCAAACACTATTCGAAAAAGATTTAAGCGCATCTACACATGTTACTTTGGAAGTTTGGCGCAAACGTTCTATAACAACACGCATTAAAGAACGCGCAGCACGTTTATGGGCGAGATTACTATGAATTCACGCAGAAATTATCAGTCAAATTTTCGATATTTTTGGCAACTTAGTAGCCTTCTTATCATGCTAATTTGCACACAATTCGCGACTGCCGCAGCCTCTACTGCTGCCACTAAATTATCAGAAAAGCATCAAACATTAGCTAACAGACTTGCTCACAACCCGTTTAATCGACCCATTAATTTAAACTCAGTTGAATCGTCTAGTCATTTAAAAGGAGAAATTTATGGTGTCATTAACCACCCTTTTAGTACAGTCAGTAGCGCACTCACTCAACCAAAAAACTGGTGTGATGTGCTAATTTTACATATCAATATCAAGTTTTGCTCAGCCAGTGATACAGAAACAAATGCCAGCATGGATAGCAATAAAAATAATGTTAAAGACAATGCAAAGCTAACTGTTTTTTTAGGTAAAAAAGATCAACAAGCACTAACAGACGCCTATAAAGTTATATTTAACTATAAAAACACCAGCGTAAATGCGGATTACTTTGCCGTTGCACTTAGCGCAGATCAAGGCCCATTGGGCACATACGATTATAAAATAGCGATTGAAGCAACGCCACTTAAAGACGGCTCAACTTTTTTGCATTTTACATACGCGTATCGGTTTGGCTTAGCAGGCAGGCTAGGCATAAAAGGCTATTTAGCAACCGCTGGTAAAGACAAAATAGGCTTTACTGTAATCAATCATCAGGCTGATAAATACACTAGCAAGCAAGCCAATCAACCAGTAGACAAACCCATATACGTGAAAGACGTGCGCGGTATAGTAGAGCGCAACACTATGCGCTACTATTTAGCGATAGACGCCTTTTTAAGTGCGCTTAGCATAACAGCCAATAATCAATTTAATGCACGCCTAGAAAACTGGTTTGACGCTACAGAGCAATACGCGCCGCAGTTACACGAGGTAGAGCGAATCGATTATTTCACGATGAAACGTGCAGAGTATATAAGGCAACAACAGGAGTAGATTTGATTTTTTTGGTGCCCGGGGCCGGAATCGAACCGGCACGACCTTGCGATCGAGAGATTTTAAGTCTCTTGTGTCTACCAATTTCACCACCCGGGCTAAGGGATTTACAGCTAAAAAAGCTGCAATAGTGCTGGTCTCTTTAAGAGGTGCGTAGTATAGCATTGAGTGACGTTTTAATGACAGCTTAAACTGAAAAAATTAGCTAAAAATTGGGGTAATTTTAGTTTAAAGCTGAAATTTCAGCTTCGGTGAAGCCTGCTTGCAGGCGGGCTTCAACATTAAAAGGCGGGCGCGGCTTAGGCGCGGCGAATTTATCAGCTAATTGGGCGTAGGTATTTAGGGGTTCTTGGCCTTGTTGCTCACATAGCCAATTAAACCAGTGGTTACCAATACTTACATGGCCTATTTCATCATGCAAGATAATATCTAAAATTCTTGCTACAGCTAGGTCACCTGCTTGCGCTAATTTATTACGCAGTGCTGGGTTAGCGTCTAGGCCGCGTGCTTCCATAGTTCGTGGCACTAGTGCCATTCTGGCTAATATATCGTGCTTTGTCCTATCGACCATCTCCCACAGGCTATCGTGCGCACTAAAGTCACCATATTCATAGCCTAAAGTTTGCAGGTGCTCGGTTAACAAGGTGAAATGATAAGCTTCTTCACTAGCTACCATTAGCCAATCTGAGTAGTAATTGACTGGCATTTCTGCAAAGCGCCAAACAGCATCTAGCGCCAAATTGATTGCGTTAAACTCAATATGCGCAATAGCATGAATCAGCGCGGCACGACCTTCTGAAGTGCGCATTGAGCGCTTTTTTACATTTAACGGCGATACTAAATCAGGCTTTTGAGGACGACCAGGAATAGCTGTATTGAGCGCATTCTCTGCTAGATCAAGCTGCGCGTTTAAAGTAACTCTGGATTGTGTAAAAGCATCAAAAAGATGCCGTGTTTGCGTAGCTTTGGCAGTAGGGTCTGGTTCTAGCAATAACGCTAGCGCGCTAGCTCTTAACTCAACAAGCTTATCCAAATCAGTGCCTACTTACCTATTTTTAACCAATGTAACTCACCTGCTTTCATGTCAGGTACTAGCAAATATTGATTGTCTGGCGTAATGGCAATATCAGCCGCTGCTTGCAAGCCCGACATAATCAATTTTGGGTCGTCTGCTTTATCAAGCAAATAAACTTTGCCATTTTTCCAATCACTAATGTAGAGCGTATTGTCTTTTGCTAGCGCCAGACCATCGCCACCACCAAAACCTTCGGCTAACTTGATTAAATCACCAGTAATAATGTTTAAGTTATATAAATGACCAGACTCAAAATCAACCTCCAGCATAGTGGCACCTGTGTCGTCCATCAACATGCCATTGGGCGCTATAGTTAAGGGGTTTTGACTGTTACTGGTAATAGTTGCAATTTTGCCATCAGGTGAAATTCGATAAATAGCACCACCTTTATGCGTTGTGAAATCGCCACTATCACTCACGAAAATATTTCCGTACAAATCTGGCTCAATATCGTTTAAGAAAATCGGCTTAGCCGGAAACGCGCTAGCCGCTGCATAAACTGTCCAGCTGCCGTCTGCAGCAACTTTTAGCACTCGTGTTTTATCGGCCACATAAATGTAGCCACCAATATAAAAAATTCCTTTTGGGTCATTCATCCCTCTGGCAAATACAGTCACCTTACCCGTGCTATCGATCACGCTGATTTGGCCATCACCATCTTTATCAAACTCGCCAATTTCAGATACAAAAATACGACCATCTTTAGTAGCAAACACTGATTCTGGTGTTTTGAAACCTTTTAGCGGCGTATTTGATACAAAAACAGGCTTGGTTTCAACTTGTAGCATTTTTTCAGGCGCAGCTGCACAGGCAACTACACTCAATAATGCTAATAAAATCAGTGATGCTTTGAATATTTTTTGCATAAAAACTTTCATCTTGATAACTAACAGATTATGACTTAAAAAGTATTACTCATATTTATGAATAATATTAAGGATTAACAGGCTTTAAAAAACGATCTTTGTATGGCGTGTAAGCAGGCAAATTATTCGGTAAGTTTGGTACTTGGCTGCAACTTGCATACGTTTCACCAGCAGCTAAATCTGAAGCAATCACATCAGTTACTGCATTATCTGCCTTTAATTTTGCTACTAAATTTTGCATAGCCAAACGATAACTTTGATGAATATTTTCTTGGCGTTTAAAGTAAAAACTGCCTTGCACGTTGCTCTCACCTACATATTTATTGATCGGCTTACCGTTACCGTCGTAAATATAGGCGGTCATGGTACCGTAATAAACACCTACCTGTGGATTAAAAAATAAGCTAGGACGCAGCCACATCAGACTACTACTCGTTTGCGTACCTTGACAAATCTGCACAGCACCAAACGCGTCTTGTAAACTTTTTGCCGCAATTGGCTCGACGATTTGCCCTTGACTAACCCATTCTTGATCGCCCCACGGAAACTGTAAATGAATCGGATTTGTGTATTCCTCAGGGCTAATATACACCTGCATCACACTGTTTGGCGTTGCGTTTACCGTTAATACGACTGCGCTCAACAAAGCACCTAACAACATCGTAACAACTTGTTTTAATAAGATTTTAATGCGCATGATAATTAACTCCAGCAATTTTATGATTGGTGATCATACAACTCACAATACCTATTTATACGTTTATTAATAACGTTTGGATGCTAAGTTAGCGTGTCTGACCAAATATTTCTAGCCCAAGTTTCAGCATAACTACCTTCAATTTCAGATGGCGCTTCAGACACACCACCACCTTCTGCCGAAACCATTACTTTTTTAATATCATCAAAGCGGTATACATTAGCCACATGCATAGCCATCTTTGCATTCACATAACTATAGCAAGTGTTTGCAAACACAGGTGCAGGGTCTGGGGTGCGGTTATTTAGTATTTCAACAATTGCGCTAGCACAAACACGCGCTTGGCTAGTAGCCATGTGCGCTGACTTTGGTAATGCCGCAAAAACTGCGTCGCCGATAATATGTACATTTGGAATGACTTTTGATTCATAGGTTAAAAAATTTACCTCACACCAACGCAAGTCTGCCGGCCCCAGGCCTTTATTAACCGCGCCTGCAATAGAGGCCACCTTGCCAGCTTTTTGTGCAGGAATCACATTCAGTACATCAGCTTTAATTTGCTCAAACTCAGTGCTAACAGTTTTAGATTTAGCATCAACTTTGACGATAGTGCTGTTTGGGCGGTAGTCAATCATGCCGCCGTACAACTCACTCCATGCTTTGGTAAAAAGCCCTTTTTTGGAAGTAATCTCAGCATTCGCGTCTAAAACGATTATTTTTGAGCCAGGCTTATTGTTTTTAAAGTAACTTGCCACTTGGCAAACTCGCTCATAAGGCCCTGGCGGACAACGATACGGTGCTAGTGGTATGGTAATTACAAACACTCCGCCCGCTGGCATAGCAGTTAACTGCTGGCGTAATTGCTGAGTTTGCTGACCAGCTTTCCAAGCATGAGGAATTTCAGCTTGCGCGCTGGCTGATGTTAGTCCAGCTATTTTACTGTAGTCAAAATCAACACCTGGGGCAATAATTAAGCGCTCATACGGGATTTCACCACGGCTAAGCATGACTTTTTTAGCTTTTGTATCAATAGCAGTGACTGTATCTTTAATCCATTTAATACCATGATTTTTTTGCAGTAAATCATATCCAAAAGTAAGGTTATCAATTTCTTTACTGCCACCTAACACTAAGTTACTCATTGGACATGAAATAAAATACTGGTTTGGCTCTATCACTACAACTTCTATGCTGTTGTTGCTCCAAAGTCGCAAGTATTTAGCAGCACTTGCACCTGCATAACCGCCACCAATCACTACAACACGACCGCTCACTTTTGCTAAGTCACTTGCTACAACACTACTTTTTTGGTTCAAATTAGCGCAGCTTGTAAGCTGCGTTGCTATTGCTGTGGCCGTAGCTAACTTAAAAAAATCGCGTCGGTTAAGTGATTTTGAGTTGAACGTCATCAATGTGATTCTTCAAGTTGAGTTTAGGCGAGTTAAATTTTGCTGAGAAAAAACTTACAACCGAGTTTTTCTCGTTATGTTGGTAAATATTAAATAACCAATAACACTACTCATTTAAGCGGCTTTGGGCTAATAGCCATTGCTGGTTTTTGAGCCGCAAAATACAGTGCTAGCTGATCAATCTCCTGTGCTGTTAAACCTTTAGCATGGTGATGCATTACTGTAGCTTTGCGCTCACCAGACGCGAATGCTTGCATTTGCAGCGTAAAATAAGCCACGTTAGAACCAGCAATTGATGGCAACCCGCCCGCACTGTGGCCGTTAGTGCCATGACAAGCAGCGCATGATGCTGCCAGTGTGCGAATGTGAACTGAATTAACTGCTAGCGGCACCTGAGTTGGCGCAACAACCAGTTCGCCAGCTGTAGCTACCGAGCTCGCAGTACTTAAAAAAAACACATAAAAAAACGCTGCAACTTTACATAAAAATTTAATCTTCATGGTTTAGTTTACAGCGTTTGTTTAGTGCCGTTAAGTGATTTATGTCACATCGATTGATTACATATTACAGGCATTTTTCTTCCATACAGCCGTCATCTTTAACACCTAGTGATGTTAAAAGCTCCACCATTTTTGTATTTCCTGTATCACGAATACCACGAATAATCGAAACGTCTGCACGCATCTTCAAGTTAACATCTGCGCCACGAGCCGCTAAAAACTTAACCACTTCAGGAAAGTTCTCATAAGCTGCCAAGTGAAACGCTGTCAATTTAGTGATTGGGTGGCGAGCATTTATGTCTGCACCTTTGTCTAGTAATAATTTAATCACTTCTATTTTGCCTTGGTTAGCAGCAATTTGCAGCGCAGACCATGCAAAGTACAAATCGTTGGCACCAACACCTGAATCTAAATACTTTTTAACTAGTTTTACATCACCATCACGCAATGCTTGTGTGTAAATTACTTGGTCTTCGCTATCCATCTCAGCGAAACTGATTGCTGGTATTAGTAGTGCAACTGCTAATAAAAGTGCTTTAATTATTTTCATACTGTGAACTCCCACCTAAAAAATTGAAATTATTTTAACTACGCAATAAATAAACTAAGCTACAAACTTTCTTGCGTTTTGAAACATTTTTAACCATGGCCCATTTTCATCATCACTTAAATTACGTTGCCACGTATTCTGCACTTGTCTAAATACCCGTTCAGGATGCGGCATCATAATACTAAATCGACCATCGACGCTAGTTAATCCCGTGATACCGTTAACTGATCCATTAGGGTTAAACGGATAAACCTCAGTTTGGTTACCACTATTATCAACAAAGTTTAATGTGACTAAATTTGCATCTATTGCCTTGACCGCGGAACTTTGAAAAAATTCAGTATAGCCTTCACCGTGCGCAACGGTAATCGGTAGTTGGCTGCCAGCCATATCTACAAAAAATAGTGAATTGGTTTTTTGTACCTCAACCATTGCAAGTCGCGCTTCAAATTGTTCTGATTTATTTTTCACAAAGTGTGGCCACAAAGCTGCACCTGGAATAATACTTTTTAGGTTGCTCATCATTTGGCAGCCGTTACAAACGCCTAGCGCAAATGAGTCAGTGCGGTTAAAGAATTGCTCAAATTGGTCACGCGCACGTGGGTTAAATAAAATCGACTTCGCCCAACCCTCACCTGCGCCCAATACATCGCCATAACTAAAGCCACCACAAGCGACCATTCCAGCGAAATCGCTCAACGAAACGCGACCGGCAATAATGTCTGACATGTGCACATCAAATGCTGTAAACCCTGCCCTGTCAAACGCGGCAGCCATTTCTACATGACCATTCACGCCCTGCTCACGCAAAATCGCCATTTTTGGGCGGCTTAAATTAAGGTAGGGCGCGGCTACATTTTCTTTAATATCAAAACTTGGTTTACTGCTCAACCCTTTGTCGTTGATGTCTAAAATGCGGTCATATTCTTGTTGTGCACACGCAGGATTGTCGCGTAACTTTTGCATTTGGTAGGTCGTTTCAGACCAAAGGCGGTGTAGCGTAACGCGAGATTCTGCATAAACAGTTTTGCCAGCGCGTTCAAATATCAGCTCATTCGTGTCGTTCACCGTGCCAATCACGTGAGCGTTACCATTGAGTTGCGTTTTTAACGCGCTTAAAATTGCATCAGCTTCAGCTGCTTTTACTTGAATCACAGCGCCTAGCTCTTCGTTATAAAGCGCACTTAAATCGTCACCTTGCAATGTACTTAAATCAATATTTAAGCCACAACGCCCCGCAAATGCCATTTCACAGAGACTCACAAATAAGCCGCCATCAGAGCGATCGTGATACGCTAAAATTTTGCCGTCACTATTTAAAGTTTGAATAGCATTGAAGAAGTTTTTGAGTAAATTAGCGTCATCCACATCCGGCGCAATTTCACCCACTTGACCATACACCTGCGCCAAACTTGAGCCACCTAAGCGATTTTTACCAGCGCCCAAGTCAATTAAAATCAATGTTGAATCTGTATTTTGCAGTGCTGGCGTGAGTGTTTTACGCGCGTCAGTTACACCTGCAAACGCAGTAACTACTAATGAAATCGGCGATGTGACGGCTTTTTTACCGTCTTTGTCGTCCCACACAGTTTTCATACTCATGGAATCTTTACCAACTGGAATGCTAATTCCAAGCGCTGGGCAAAGCTCTAAACCAACGGCTTTTACCGTTTCAAACATGGCCGCATCTTCACCCGCATGCCCTGCTGGCGCCATCCAGTTAGCTGATAATTTTAGCTCACTAATGTGCATAATTGGCGCTGCGGCGATATTAGTAATCGCCTCGCCGATTGCCATACGGCCTGATGCTGGCGC
>JANNBX010000161.1:0-1931 GCA_031385945.1 Methylophilaceae bacterium
CTATTGAGTTAAAGTGGCGCTTCGGTGTGATATGAAACAGAACCAATGGACTGATTTCAAGGCTATGTTCAAATATGCAGTACTCATTTTTTTCTGTTGGAGGGATTAACTCCCATCTTTGTATTTCATTTGGCATCGGCATTCCTTACACCATGTTAGTTGAACATAACTTAAATTAAACCCTAATAAAAGACTTAGTATTTTATTGAAACAGGTGAGTAAATATATTTCCGCTATTTAATACAAACCGCCCGTACCTGTTTCATATCCGTAATCCCCTGCAACACTTTCTCAATACCATCTTGCTTCAAGGTGCGCATACCTTCTTCTAAGCCAGTTGCAAAAATCTCGGCAACTCTGGCGTGTTCTTGAATATTTTTCTTCACTTTATCCGTACCCTCTAACAGCTCGTGCAAGCCTACACGGCCTTTGTAGCCTGTGTTGCTGCATTTATCGCAGCCTACTGGTTTGTATAAAGTGAGTTGGCCTTGTGGGTTACCAAAGTTTTTTTGCCAGTTTTGGTACACAGTTTTCATGCCACCTTCGGGGTCTTTGGCAAAGCTGGCGGTGTTTTTAAGCTCTACGCAATATTCGGTGAGCATGGCTTTTACTTCTTCCCCTGTAGGGTTGTAGGGCTTTTTGCAATCGCATAAGCGTTTGCCTAAGCGTTGCGCCAAAATACCCAGTAGTGCATCGGCAAAGTTAAAGGGGTCCATACCCATATCTAGTAGCCGTACAATCGATTCTGGTGCGCTGTTGGTGTGTAGCGTGGCAAAAACCAAGTGACCCGTCAGCGATGCTTCAATGCCTGTAGAAACGGTTTCTTTATCGCGCATCTCGCCGACCATAATCACATCGGGGTCGGCACGTAAAAATGCTTTCATCACCGTTGCAAAATCTAGCCCTGCTTTTTTGTTTACCTGCACTTGGCGCAGGCCTTTTTGGGTGATTTCTACTGGGTCTTCGGCTGTCCAAATTTTGGTTTCAGGCGTGTTAATAAAGCCTAAGGCTGAGTGCAGCGTAGTCGTTTTGCCTGAGCCAGTTGGCCCGCACACAAAAAATAAACCATAGGGCTTGGTAATCAGCTCTTTAAGTTTGGCTAAATTGTGTGTTGAAAGCGCTAGTTTTTCAATGGGGATTGGTTTGCCAGCCGCTAAAATACGCATGACAATATCTTCCATGCCGCCAGCGGTGGGAATGGTGGCTACGCGCAACTCAATATCTAGCCCGCCATATTTTTTAAACTTAATTTTGCCATCTTGCGGTTTGCGCTTTTCAGAAATATCTAAATCGCACATGATTTTGATACGTGCAGTCACGGCATGACGGTAGCTGGTAGGGATTTCTAAAATATTCACCAAGGTACCGTCTTTACGGTAGCGCACCTCGGTTTTGCCTTTATCAGGGTAGGGCTCAATGTGGATATCAGACGCGCCTTGGTTGTAGGCGTCAATAATGATTTTATTCACCAATTTAACCAGCTCATTATCGTTGGCAATATTGGCTTCGTCGCCTAAATTGAGTGGCGCGTCGTCATCGTCATCTTGCATGGATGACAGTAAATCGCCAAAATCACCCGAGACAAAACTGCTGCCAAAAAACGCGTTTACAGTGTTGATAAAATCAATATTGAGCGATACTTTATGCGTCACTTTTTTGTATTGCGGGAAAATATTATTCACCACGCGCGAAGCTTTAGTTTTCTCTGGGTCAGTAGAAATGACGATTAAGCCTTCTTCCTTAGTTTCATCAATTGGTAGCCAGCCGCTTGAAACTACATATTCTTGCTTGAGCGTTTTAAGTAGCTCCATCGGCCGCATGCGGTCCGCCTTAAAAGGCTCAAACGGCACGCCGAAATAGTGTGATAAGGCTTTGCCGATATGTAGCGGATTCACTTGAAATTCGCTAATCAGAATTTCTTCCATATCCTT
>JANNBX010000207.1:0-2848 GCA_031385945.1 Methylophilaceae bacterium
TTGGCATGGCGCTAGTTGGCCGTTTGCTTGAAGCACAAGGCTTTCGCGTGGGCATTTTAGCGCAACCAGATTGGCAATCAGCCAAGGCGTTTAAAGAGCTGGGCAAGCCAAATTTATATTTCGGCATTACCGCTGGCAATATGGACTCACTCGTGAATCGCTACACGGCTGACCGCAAAATTCGCTCAGATGATGCTTACACACCAGAAGCTGTGGCTGGCAAACGCCCTGACAGAGCTGTTTTGGTGTACTCGCAACGTGCCCGCGAAGCGTATTCAGATGTGCCCCTTGTGATAGGCAGCATTGAAGCCAGCCTTAGGCGTATTGCGCATTATGACTATTGGTCAGATAAAGTACGCCGCTCAGTTTTGTTAGACAGCAAGGCCGACATTTTAGTATTTGGTAATGCAGAACGCGCGATTGTAGAAATTAGCCACCGTATTGCACGCGGCGAAAAAATTGCCGAGATGACCGATATTCGCGGCACAGCGTTTATGCGTAAAGACATACCAGAAGGCTGGGCTGAGATTGAATCGACCCGTTTAGATCGCCCCGGTACGGTGGAAAAACACGTTGACCCGTATGAAATGAAAACGGGCAAAAATGACGCCAGTTGCGCAACAGACGAAGCTAAGCCAGCCAATATTATCAGCATGCCGCTGCCACTAAAAGCCACAAAAGTACCGCGCGATATGCAAGTAGTGCGCTTGCCGGCTTATGAAGAAGTGATTAACAACCCTGTGCTTTACGCACACGCTTCACGCGTATTGCACCTTGAAGCAAACCCCGGCAACGCCCGTGCGCTGATTCAAAAACATGATTCACGCGAAGTATGGCTAAACCCGCCGCCGATTCCACTCTCAACCAAAGAGATGGATTATGTGTACGACCTGCCCTACGCCCGCGCACCGCACCCGAGTTATAGCAATGCAAAAATCCCTGCGTGGGAAATGATTCGTTTTTCTGTGAATATCATGCGTGGCTGTTTTGGCGGCTGTACGTTTTGCAGCATTACTGAGCATGAAGGTCGTATTATTCAAAGCCGCTCAGAGGCCAGCATACTCAAAGAAATTGAAGAAATTCGCGATAAAGTCGATGGCTTTACAGGTGTGATTTCCGACCTCGGCGGGCCAACAGCAAATATGTATCGTATTGCATGTAAATCAGAAAATATTGAAAAAAACTGCCGAAAACTTAGTTGCGTGTATCCCGATGTATGTGAAAACTTAAATACCGACCATTCAGCGCTCATTCAAATATATCGTAAAGCCCGCGCGATTAAAGGTGTAAAGAAAATCTTAATTGGCTCAGGCGTGCGCTATGATTTAGCCGTGAAATCGCCAGAGTATGTGAAAGAGTTAGTACAACATCATGTTGGTGGCTACCTAAAAATTGCCCCTGAGCACAGTGAAGAAAATGTGCTGAGCAAAATGATGAAACCAGGCATGGGCGCTTATGATGAATTTAAAGCCATGTTTGAAAAGTACAGCAAAGAAGCAGGCAAAGAGCAATATTTAATCCCCTATTTTATTGCCGCGCACCCAGGTACTACTGACGAAGATATGCTCAATTTAGCGCTTTGGCTTAAAGAAAATAACTTCCGCCTAGACCAAGTACAAACGTTCACCCCAACGCCCATGGCAATGGCAACTGCTATGTATCACAGCGGCAAAAACCCGCTACGCAAAGTAACGGATGACAGCGATGAAGTGGCTATACCAAAAGCAGCTGGCGTACGCAAACTGCACAAAGCATTCATTCGCTACCACGACCCAAACAACTGGCCAATTTTGCGCGAAGCTTTAAAAAAACTAGGCCGTGAAGACTTAATTGGCAATGGCAAAAAACACTTAATTCCTGCATATCAGCCAAGTGTAGTGACTTTGATTAAGCAATCGGATGGCAGTGCATTTAAGCCAAAGTCTGCGCCGTTGTCTAACAACAAGCCATTTGGCAACAAGGCTGGCAATCGCGCATTACCTAAGAGTTTTAATGATATGAAAAATGGGGCAAGGTTTGTGAAACCTGCATCGAGTAAGCCTTCTAAACCACGTTAGATTTAAAATATGCAATCTATGGAAACACTAATTTTAGAGTTTGGTGAAATAGATGACTCTGCCGTCTCCAAAGTCGAGTTAGCTACTGTATTACACTACTCGAATTTAATTCAGACCTACACTAATCAATCAGTTAATAGCTCAGTATCAATTCGTAATATTGGCAAAGGAGCAGATTGGTCTGTGATTGTACTTACAATCACTAGCATATTTTTTATCATTCCTGAAGCTCAAAAGAAAATCCGAGAGTCTGTTGAGGAGTGGCAAAGTATATTTAAAGAACTTAAATCTATTTATTCATGGATAGTTAAGAAAAAAACAGCACTTTATCCAAACCAGTACTTATTTTTAATTGCATTAAATTCAGTCGTCGCTAAAACGAATAATAATGAGTTCGTTTTTCTAGGTTTTAAATCACTTCCAGAAGAGAATCCTGATCTTGATAAATATCCATCATTACTTTTTTCATTCGTAAATCAACAGCAGATATATCAAGTAGCTATTTCTCGCACTGGTGTAATATTATGGGAGAATCAATTACAAGTTCTCCTTAACGCTTTCTAACAATACGATTTAACTTGCTCAAAACTCTCTTTTTGCTTTGGGCAACTCCCGCAAGCCTAGTTGGCTTTGTTATCGCTCTTCCCAGCCTTATTTCAGGCGCAAAAATTAACCGTATCAACAACGTGCTAGAAATCACTGGTGGTTTTTGGCTATTTACTTCAAAGTTTTATCCATCATTGCTACATTTTGATGCCATCACGTTTGGCCATGTCATTATTGCTAAAGAC
>JANNBX010000244.1:0-3017 GCA_031385945.1 Methylophilaceae bacterium
AGCCAATATTGAAACGATTTTACAAGCAGAAGAAGATAGTAGCGAGATACAAGCCTTAATGCGCACTGTATTGGCGCAGTTTGATCAATACGTAAAGCTCAATAAAAAAATTCCACCAGAAATTTTAACTTCATTAGGTAATATTGAAGACGCGGGCCGTTTGGCAGACACCATTGCTGCTCATTTAACCTTAAAGCTTGAAGAAAAACAAAACATACTCGAAATGCTCAATGTAGTGGATAGGCTTGAGCATTTATTGACCGTGATTGAGGCGGAAATCGATATTTTGCAAGTTGAAAAACGCATCCGTGGTCGTGTAAAGCGCCAAATGGAAAAAAGTCAGCGTGATTATTATTTGAACGAGCAAGTAAAAGCAATTCAAAAAGAGTTGGGTGAAGAAGACGAAAACTCTGAAATGACTGAGCTTGAGGCAAAAATTAAAAACGCCAAAATGCCAAAAGAGGCGTTAACCAAAGTCAATGCTGAATTTAAAAAGCTGAAACTGATGTCGCCAATGTCAGCTGAAGCGGCTGTAATCCGTAATTATATTGATACGCTGGTCGGCTTACCTTGGCGTAAAAAAACTAAAATCAGCAAAGACTTATTAGCGGCAGAAGCAATTTTAGATGAAGATCATTATGGCTTAGAAAAAGTCAAAGAGCGCATTGTGGAATATTTAGCAGTACAACAGCGTGTCGATAAATTAAAAGCGCCAATTTTATGCCTAGTAGGCCCGCCAGGTGTTGGTAAAACCTCTTTGGGCGAAAGTATTGCAAAAGCGGTTAATCGTAAATTTATTCGCATGGCTTTAGGTGGTGTGCGAGATGAATCGGAAATTCGTGGCCATCGCCGCACCTACATTGGCTCTATGCCAGGGAAAGTGCTGCAAAGCATGAGTAAAGTGGGCGTTAAAAACCCGCTATTTTTACTCGATGAAGTCGATAAAATGGGCCAAGACTCGCGTGGCGACCCGTCTTCTGCGTTATTAGAAGTGTTAGATCCTGAGCAAAACCATACGTTTTCTGATCATTATGTTGAGGTAGATTACGATTTATCCGATGTCATGTTTGTAGCAACAGCTAACTCGCTCAATATTCCAGAAGCGTTGCTAGACCGTATGGAAATCATACGCTTAGCAGGCTACACAGAAGATGAAAAAGTGAATATCGCGATGCGTTATTTGCTAACTAAACAAATTAAAACCAACGGCTTGAAGCCTACTGAGATCAGTGTGGCTGAATCAGCCATTCGCGACATTGTGCGCTATTACACGCGTGAGGCGGGTGTGCGTAGTTTGGAGCGTGAAATCTCTAAAATTTGCCGAAAAGTAGTCAAAGAGTTACTGACTAAAAAAGACAAAGCCGTTAAAAAAATCACTATTACTGCCAAAAATCTTGAGAAATACTTAGGCGTTTATCGCTATGACTATGGCGTTGCCGCTAAAGAGAACCAAATCGGTCAAGTAACAGGTTTAGCTTGGACATCTGTTGGTGGTGAGTTGTTAACGATTGAAACAGTTGTACTGCCAGGCAAAGGTAAAACTATCACTACAGGTAAATTGGGTGAGGTCATGCAAGAGTCAACTCAAGCAGCGATGAGCGTTGTACGTAGTCGCGCCAAGCGCTTTGGTATAGCAGACGATTTTTATGAAAAGAACGATATTCATATTCACTTGCCAGAGGGCGCCACGCCAAAAGACGGCCCAAGTGCTGGTATTGCTCTTTGTACTGCGCTTACAAGCGCTTTAACAGGCATTGCTGTACGTGCAGATGTGGCTATGACCGGTGAAATTACTTTGCGAGGAGAAGTGTTGCCAATTGGTGGTTTAAAGGAGAAGTTATTAGCCGCACATCGTGGTGGCATTAAAGTCGTATTAATTCCACATCAAAACGTAAAAGATTTACATGAGATTCCTGATAACATCAAAAATCAGCTAGAAATTCACCCAGTTAAATGGGTAGACGATGTGCTCGCGTTAGCATTGGTAAGTAACCCGAATAAAGTAATTGATGCCGTAATTGAAGTAGATTTGAAAGTTGAGAATGCGGTAGCAAACGAAACAATACTCACTAAGCATTAACATCGCTAAGGCTTGTAAACACGCGCTTTTGAAGAACAATGCTCACAAAGCAATTTTTTTAGTGTAATTGTATTGTAATGCTTGACAGGGGGTTTGTCTGCTTGATATAAAGCTAACACAGATGACAAGTCTGTATTAACCAACTATTAAACAAAGGGGTTTAAACGTGAATAAATCAGAACTCATTGATCAAATCGCAAAAGCTGCTGGTATTTCAAAAGCTGCTGCTGGTCGTGCACTTGATGCAACAACAGAATCAATTTCTGCAGCTTTAAAAAAAGGTGATTTGGTCACACTTATCGGTTTTGGTACTTTTTACGTTGGTAAACGTGAAGCCCGCAACGGCCGTAATCCACGTACTGGTGCAACCATTGCAATTAAAGCTGCTAATTCTCCTAAATTTAGGGCTGGTAAAGCGCTTAAAGATGCTGTAAACTAGCGTTCTTTTGTTGATTAGCGAATTTAAGTAGCTAGCAGTTAAAAGCGAGTTACTTGAGTACCTAAAAGTATATAAATAGGGTGCTTAGCTCAGTTGGTAGAGCGTCGCCCTTACAAGGCGAATGTCAGCGGTTCGACCCCGTTAGCACCCACCAAGTAGTTAACAAAAAATATTATCTTTTGTGATAGAAGGTAGTAATAAAGAAGTACCTAATTTGAAAAGCTGGTTCTAAAAGTATTACTTTAGGAATTAAGATTGTTAAATGTTGAGTGCTAGTTGTTATAGCACTTTTTATTTTGCTAAAAATTAGTAAAAAACTGGAGTGGTAGTTCAGTTGGTTAGAATACCGGCCTGTCACGCCGGGGGTCGCGGGTTCGAGTCCCGTCCACTCCGCCAACAAGTAAAAAGCCTTATAAGTCAATAGCTTATGAGGCTTTTTCATTTTTTCCTGGTAGCATATTTGGTAGCAAATATGTTAAAACTTCCAGTTTATGCCAG
>JANNBX010000246.1:0-7024 GCA_031385945.1 Methylophilaceae bacterium
CATCCTACTTCACCGCTAGAATACTTAACGATCAGTTGTGGCGTAGCCTGCGTTAAACCAAATATGAATGATGAACCAAAAGAGTTATTACATCATGCAGATTTAGCATTATACAAAGCCAAAGCCATGGGCAGAAATCAAGCTATAGCATTTGATGAATCATTTAAAGATAAAAATGGGTGTTTGTAAACGTCTACTAAAGCGGGTGAAATCCACTCTTTAAAGAATTGAATAGTCGTGAACGGTCATTGACCTTTGACCAAGTGAAACGCTTAATGCCTGAATTACCAGCGCATCAACGTGAAACCGTGATGTTTGCCTTAGCCACAGGTTTAAGGCAACGTAATGTGTTGGAACTGGAATGGTCACAGGTCAATCTTGAATTGCGTCATGCATGGGTACATGCTTCGCAATCTAAGAATCGCAGACCAGTAGCAATTCCATTGAATGACACTGCAATCAATGTATTACAGCGTCAACTAGGCAAACATGAAATCTGTGTATTTACCTATCAAGGGAAACCGTTAAAAGCTGCGAATACCCGAGCTTGGGGTAATGCGTTAAAACGTGCTGGCATTAGTGATTTCCGCTGGCATGATTTAAGACATACTTGGGCAACGTGGCAACGACAAGCTGGCACACCAACGCATGAGTTACAACGCTTAGGTGGTTGGAGAACAGGCGCAATGGTGGAGCGTTATGCCCATCTAGCACCTGAAAGCTTGGCAGTTGCTGCGGAACGACTAGATGCGAAGTTTAATGGTTACATTCCAGCTACACTGGCTACCAAATGAAAAAAGCCCGCATCACTGTGAGCTTTTAAAATACTGGTGGCCGGGACGGGAATCGAACCTGTGACACGCGGATTTTCAATCCGCTGCTCTACCGACTGAGCTACCCGGCCAAGGGTTTTTGTTGCAAGCCGCGCATTATAGCAAAAATCGGCCGCTTGAAAACAACTTTCACTACTTCTAATCAAAAAATATGCACTTCTAGCTATTTAATAATATTTAATATTTGCTAGGTAGCAATAAATACCAAACCACACTAAGCTTATTTGGTTATTAAGTGTTGCTATTGTTGTTTCAGCTTAAATATTCAAGCGTCTTGCAATAGCGATTTACACAACAATAGGTGTTATTCAACATTAGGGGATTTTAAAATGGGTATGTTTTCATTTATTAAAAATGCAGGTGAGAAATTATTTGGTATTGGCGAGGCAAAAGCTGCAGAAGAAGTAGCAAAAAAAGAGCCAACACCAGTAAATATAGATGCTGCAAATAAAGCCGCAGCAGATGCGATTGCGGCTTATGTGAAAAAAATGAATTTGACGGCAGAGGGCTTGGCATTTGGCTTTGATGCTGCTTCTGGCACGGTGATTGTGCAGGGCATGGCAGATACAGCTGAAACTAAAGAGAAGATTTTACTCTGTTGCGGCAACGTGGCGGGTGTTGAGCACGTGCAAGACCAATTAGGCGTTGTAGCGGTAGAAGAGCTAGTGCCTGAGCCAGTGTTTTATACAGTTGTGCCAGGTGATACTTTATCTAAAATTGCAAAAGAGTTTTATGGTAACGCAAATGCTTATAACGCAATTTTTAAAGCGAATGAGCCTATGTTAAGCCACCCAGATAAAATTTATCCAGGTCAAATGTTACGTATTCCAGCGCAATAATTTTTAGCTGTTAAATTTTTAATCTTAATTATAGGAGAAACCCATGAAATCAGTTTTAAACGCACTTTTAATTTCAATTTTTGCAGTGGCATTGTTAGCTGGTTGCAAAAAAACTGAAGAAGCTGCAACAGATGCAGCTGCGGCCACAGAGCAAGCAGCAGCTAAAGTAGCTACCGAAGTTAAAGACGCTGCTGCAACAGCAGCCACAGACGCTGAAGTAGCGGCTAAAGAGGCAGCGGCGGCAACTGAAGCAGCTGCGGCAGATGCTAAAGAAACAGCAGTGGACGCAATACAGGCAGCTAAAGATGCTGCTGCGGCTGAAGCTAAAAAATAGTAAGCTTGACCAAGCGCCGCTGTTAAGCGCTTTTTAATTAAAACCCGCAAATATTCATTGTTTGCGGGTTTTTTATTTTAAAATGCACACATGAGCAATTTCACAATACCCCCCGTAACAACAGATATCAAAGCTGCATTACTGCATAAAATCAACCAAAAAACTAAGCCAGTAGGCGCACTTGGCATGCTTGAAACGTTAGCGTTACAAATAGGCATGGTGCAGAGCACGCTTAGCCCACAATTAAAACGCCCTGCCATGCTACTATTTGCAGGCGACCATGGCATTACTGAAGCAGGTATTAGCCCTTATCCACAAGCTGTAACGGCGCAAATGGTGCTTAATTTTTTAAATGGCGGCGCTGCTATTAACGTGTTTGCAAAACAGCATGGTTTTGCGTTGTGTGTGGTTGATGCAGGTGTTCATTATCAGTTTGCCGAAAGCGCTGCGTTGATTAATGCAAAAATCGGTTTGGGTACGAAAAACTTTTTAAATCAACCCGCCATGACCGCCGCAGAATGTGAGCAAGCGCTGACTCGCGGGGCAGAAATCGTAAAAGCAGAAATCAATAAAGGCAGTAATATTTTAGCGTTTGGCGAAATGGGTATAGGCAACACCTCAAGTGCAAGTTGCTTAATGAGTGTGCTGTGTGATTTGCCTATTGAGCAATGTGTAGGCCGTGGCACAGGCTTAGATGACGCTGGTTTACAACACAAAACAGCAATTTTGAAGCAAGCAATTCACTATCATGCTTTAAAAAATGATGATGCCTTTAAAGTACTCAGTACGTTTGGCGGCTTTGAAATTGCCATGATGGTGAGCGCTCAATTAGCAGCGGCTCAACATGGTTGCCTTCTGTTGATTGATGGTTTTATTGCCACTTCTGCGTTATTGGTTGCGGCTAAATTGCAGCCCAATATTGTCGATTATTGCATCTTCGCGCATTGCTCAGATGAGAGCGGCCACCGTTTAATGTTGGAACATCTGCAAGCTAAACCATTGCTCAATTTAGGCTTACGCTTGGGTGAGGGCACGGGTGCTGTGTTGGCATATCCTTTGGTGGTTTCAGCGGTGAATTTTTTAAATGAAATGGCTAGTTTTGAATCTGCTGGTGTTACTGAAAAATGATCACCATGCTTAAAGAATGGCGTTACTTTCTACTGGCTTTAGGATTTTTTACGCGCATACCTGTGCCAAATTTTCCTGACTTCAAAGCGTCTGACTTAAATCATTCTTCCAAATATTTTCCGCTTATCGGCATGATTGTGGGCGCTGTCGGCGCGGCTAGTTTTTATTTAAGTGCGTTGATATTGTCGCAAAATATTGCCTTGTTAATCAGCATGGCAGCAACTATTTATTGCACAGGCGCATTTCATGAAGATGGCTTAGCAGATAGTGCAGATGGCTTTGGTGGTGGATGGCATACAGAGCAAGTGCTTACTATTATGCAAGATTCACGGCTGGGCACTTACGGTGCTGTTGCACTATTTTTAATGTTGTTTGCAAAATTCACTTTGCTCAATACATTGCCAATTGGCCTAATTTTATTTGCTTTAATTTCCGCACATGCGCTTAGCCGCTTAAGTGCAGTATGGGTGATGGCAACACTGAATTACGTAAAATTTAGCGGTAAAGCCAAGCCACTAGCCACCCATATTAGCGGGCGAGATTTGCTGATTGCGAACGTATTAGGCTTACTGCCACTCACTATTTACGCCTACTTATTTTTTAGCCAAGGTGCATTTTTGTTAACGATAAAAATGCTAGTTTGTATTTTTGGCACGATGTTAATCGGCTATATTTGGTGGTATTGCAAACTTGTAAAACGCCTGAATGGTTACACGGGTGACTGCTTAGGCGCTATGCAACAAATCACTGAATTAGCCTTTTACGCTGGCCTAGTGTTATGGAATTTTAATACTTGAAACTCTACTTAATCCGCCACACCACACCGCTATTTGAAGCAGGTACTTGCTACGGCCAAACTGATATTGATGTGGCTAATAGTTTTGATGACGAGTGCAATACGTTACGCCAAAAAATTGCAGATATACCATTTGATGCTGTGTTTTCTAGCCCATTACAGCGTTGCGGAAAATTGGCGATTGCCATGCAGCTTGGCGAAATTCAGTTTGATGCGCGTATACAAGAGCTTAATTTTGGTGATTGGGAAATGCAGAAGTGGGACGAGATTCCGCGTGAATTATTTGAAGTATGGTCACACAATTATGCCCACCTAGCACCACCCAATGGTGAGACTTTTACCGAGCTGCATAACCGTAGCACTACGTTTATTGAAGATTTAAAGCAACAATATATGGGCAAAAACGTTGCTGTGTTTAGCCACGGTGGCGTCATTCGCGCCATGCTGGCAGAGGTACTCAATATGCCGCTCAAGGGCTTATTTAGGTTTACCGTAGATTACGCCAGCGTAACCATGTTAGATTTTAACGGGCAAGTACCCAATATTCGATTTATCAATCGCTAAATTTGTTTGATGTTAATTGAACAAAAATCTATCTTGTTCACTCCTAAAATCTGTAGACCAAGTGTCTAGCAATTATTTTAAAACTGCCGTAAAATATACCGAGTAGTATATAGCACTCAACTCTTAGGGATTATGATGAAAAAATTATTATCAGGTTTAACCATGGCATTACTAGCTGCTTCTTTTTCAGCAGTTGCTGCCGCACCAAAATTAACTGTTTCAGAAAAAATTGAAATCAATGCACCAGCTGCAACTGTTTGGGCAAAAGTGCAAAATTTTGGTGATTTAGGTGCATTTCACCCAGCAGTTAAAACCACTGAAATCACTAGCGGCACTAACAATAAAGTAGGCGCTAAACGTTTATTAACGCTGCAAGACGGCGGCACAGTGAATGAAACATTGACCAAATACAGCACTAAAAAAATGATGTATGGCTACAAAATCACTGAAAGCGTTTTGCCAGTTTCTAACTATTCAGCTGTGATTCAAGTTAAAGCGGTTGGCAAAGACAAATCTATTGTTACTTGGAATGCGAATTTCAAACGTAAAGATTTGGCTGATGCACCAGCTGCAGGTCAAGACGACAAAGCAGGTACAGACACCATTACTGCTGTATTTAAAGGTGGCTTAGAGAACTTGAAAAAAATTACTGAAGCGGCACCTGCTGCTGAAGCAATGCCAGCCAAATAAAGCCAGTTAGGTAAAGCTAGTTAAGTAACACTAGTTAAATAACGCTAGCTAGGTAATTTTGGCTAATAAAAAAAGGCGCTTTTTAGCGCCTTTTTTTGTGTCTATTTAAATGCTTACTTAAGTTTAAGTGGTAAGCCCGCTGCGACAAAGGTCACAGCATCTGCAGTTTGGGCGACTGCCTGATTCAGTCTGCCCTGCTCATCTTGAAACTGCCGGTTTATCTCGCCCAGCGGCACAATGCCCATGCCAACCTCGTTGCTCACCAAAATAACAGTACCCGGCAAATTTGGCAAAACTGAGAGTAAGTTGCGACGCTCAAGTGCCCAATCAACACCATCTATTGGCGCGCAATCTGGGCAAATACATTGCGCTAGCCATAATGTTAAGCAATCAACAATTAAGCACTGGTTAGGCTTTGCGTAAGTTTCTAGCGTATTTGCTAAATTAAAAGGCGCTTCAATCACCAGCCAGTCAGCTGGGCGGCTATCTTTATGGTGCTGCACGCGCGCTCTGAATTCATCATCATAAATTTGAGCAGTGGCAATATAGGTTACGGGAAAACTGCTTTGTTTCGCGAGTTTTTCAGCATAACTACTCTTTCCAGAACGCGCCCCGCCCAACACGAAATGAATACTCATCGATTAGCCTTTCATTACTAATCGCCCATTATGCACTGTAGTTGGGTTAAATTATCTGTAATTAGCTTCGGATTTTCTTAAACAATATCAAACAATATCAATCAGTTTTTCAATTAAGACACATTGGCAAGATAGTCTCGCCAGCCACCATAACTTGAAATATCAAGAGCATCTTCTGTTGCATAAGCCTCGCACAAAAAGCCGTTTACACTGCTGCCATCGGCTAACTCTAAGGTGCCAAAGCCTAGTGGGGCGGGCACGCCAGACACAAAAATGCCGTATTTTTCTATGGGTAATTTCCAGACTTCTAGCGCAATGCGCGCGCCGCCTGTTTTCACCCTAATTAAGCCCGGGCGAGCAGGTGTAAAGCCCGCTAATTTATATAGTTTATAAGTTGGCGCTGTGGTTGTTTTGAGTAGCAACTCAGCGCCGAGTGTTGTGAGCTGGGTATTAAGCGGCAAACCGCTCATGTGCGCGCCACACACGGCTACGTTAATAAATGCTTCATTGATACTCATGCGAAATCCTTTTTAAATGGTGATTGAGTAGCACCTAAACTGCTACTTGATAACTGTTGAATACGCGCAGCTAGACACAATAATGCATGATCACTAAATGCTGGCATGCAAATAGTCACGCCAAACGGCAGGCCGTTTTGTTGAAATCCAGTGGGCACGGCCGTGGCCGATAAATCGAGCAAATTCATAAAGTTGGTGTAATAACCCAAGTTAGAATTACACACCACGGGCGCAGCATTGACCTCAGCGATGGTATAAATTGTGCCGGCCGTTGGTGTCACCATCACATCAATGTCATTCCACACTTTGCTGGCGTTGCGTTGTAAGGCTTTTAATTTGTAATAGGCACTAAATGCATCCACCGCATTAAACTTAGCCGCACCATCTATAATCTGCTTAGTGACAGGAAAAATGCTCTCTGGATTGTTTTCAAAAAATTCACGTATCGCAGCATAACGCTCGGCTACCCACGGGCCTTCGTACAGTAAACGTGCTGTTTCTAAAAACGGGGCGAAATCAATTTCAACGGCTTTGCCGCCAATGGCTTCAAGCTGTTTGATAGCCTGCTGAAACAACTGTGGCGTTTCTGGATTTTCAAAAAATGCCAACTGCTCTGGCTTTGGTACACCAAAAGTGAAACTAACTGGAATCGTTAAAGTGGCGATTGAAGCCTCGCGCGAATAA
>JANNBX010000023.1:0-28278 GCA_031385945.1 Methylophilaceae bacterium
ATGACACGTTACGGTTCGGACAAGCCTGATATGCGCGTGACGCTTGAAATCACCGAGCTTTCTGATGTAATGAAAGATGTCGATTTTAAAGTGTTTGCTGGTGCTGCCAATATGGATGGTGGTCGCGTAGCCGCGCTGCGCGTGCCTGCTGGCGCTGCCATTGCTCGTAGTGAGATTGACGCTTATACCGAATTTGTAAAAATCTACGGCGCCAAGGGTTTGGCGTATATCAAAATTAATGACATCACCAAATTAAACGAAGAAGGCCTACAAAGCCCAATCGTTAAAAACATTCATGTGACTGCTTTACAAGCGATTATTGACCGCACAGGCGCACAAAATGGCGATATCGTGTTCTTTGGTGCAGATAAAACCAAAGTAGTGAACGAAGCACTAGGCGCTTTGCGCCTAAAAGTTGGTCACGATAAAGGCCATGTAGATGGCCGCGCATGGGCGCCATTGTGGGTAGTGGATTTCCCAATGTTTGAACACGATGAAGAAAATGACCGTTGGGCAGCCTTGCACCATCCGTTCACCGCACCAAAAGACGGTCACGAAGACTTGCTAGTGACTAACCCGGGTGCGGCGCTCTCAAAAGCCTACGACATGGTGTTAAACGGCTGGGAAGTCGGCGGCGGTTCAGTGCGTATCCACAAACAAGATATTCAATCAAAAGTATTCGACGCGCTAAAAATCAGCAAAGAAGAAGCCAAAGAAAAATTCGGCTTCTTGCTAGACGCCTTGCAATACGGCGCGCCACCGCATGGCGGCTTAGCTTTCGGTTTAGATCGCTTGGTCACGTTAATGGCAGGAGCCGAATCGATTCGTGATGTGATTGCATTCCCTAAAACACAACGTGCACAGTGTTTAATGACCAATGCGCCGAATGAAGTGGATGAAAAGCAATTGCGTGAATTACATATTAGAGTTCGTTCTCAAACACCTGTAGCTTAATTATAGACATAGAGCAACATGGCAATTCCAGATTTTCAGACGTTAATGCTGCCCTTTCTAAAAACAGTAGAGGATGGCAATGAGCACCCTTTTAAAGACCTTGTGACAAAACTGGCTGTTGAGTTTAAGTTAACTCAAGATGAACTTGCAGAGATGCTTCCAAGCCGAAGAGCCCCTACTTTTTATAATAGGGTAGCTTGGACAAAGTTTTATCTGAAAAAAGCTGGTTTAATTACTCAAGTTAAGCGGAGCTACTTAAGCATAACCGCACAAGGTAAGAAAGTACTGGATTCAAAACCAACGCTGATTAACATCAAATTCCTAGAGCAATTTCCTGAGTACTCTGCTTTTAAAGAAGAAAATATTACCGAGAATTCAACTGAAACAAAATCAATAGATGCCGAGTTAAAAAGTACACCAGAAGAGATTTTAGAGAGCGCTTATGAGAAGCTAAACTCAAGCTTGGTCGTTGAGATTTTAGAGAACATCATGCAATGCTCACCTTCGTTTTTTGAGCGCTTAGTGGTTGAGTTGCTTATAGCAATGGGTTATGGCGGCACTAGAGTTGGGGCTGGTCGGGCTATTGGTCAAAGCGGCGATGGTGGGATTGATGGCATTATTGATGAAGACAGGCTAGGTTTAGATTCAATCTACATACAAGCGAAACGCTGGGAAGGCGTTGTTGGTCGCCCTGAAATTCAAAAATTTGTTGGTGCACTGCAAGGGCAACGTGCACATAAAGGTGTTTTCATTACTACATCTGAATTTACAAAAGAAGCTCAAGAATACGTCAAAAATATCAACAACAAAGTTGTCTTAATCAACGGTTTTGCATTAGCACGTTTAATGATTGAAAATAGTGTAGGTGTTTCTACTGCAACGACATATCAAGTTAAAAAAATCGATTCAGATTATTTTGTTGATGAGTAGTACAGCCAAGAAGGGTGAGTTCTAGAACCCGCGCGTAGCTGTCCTTGAACAATTGCACCACGTGGGTAACAAGTTACCCACTCTACAAATAACAAAGAACTATCGCTTTAAACTATTGGTCTTTAAGTGAATAAGCTTAAATATTAAGGACGATTCTTGACGCACCCCGCAGCAATACAATTCAAAACGCCCATCTCCGTCATGGTGGTGATTTACACCATCATCAATGAAAACTTAAAAGTATTACTGATTGAACGTGCAGATCGCACTGATTATTGGCAATCTGTCACGGGCAGTGTAGAGGCGCAAGACGCGGACTTAACCGCGACTGCCACGCGTGAGTTATTAGAGGAAACTGGTTTTGATATCGCTAATAATGCTGCTTTTACACTAACTGACTGGCAACTTAGCCAAACATACGAGATTTTTGAACATTGGCGTCACCGTTATGCGCCTAATGTTACGCATAACGTAGAACACGTGTTTGGGCTTGAGTTACCTAGCGCGCTAGCCCCAACCCTTGCGCCACGAGAACACACGGCTTATCAGTGGCTAGATTGGCGTGAGGCTGCTACCAAATGCTTCTCTTGGACCAATACTGAGGCAATAAAAATACTTGGTGCAAAGCATGGTTTAATCGCTGGCCTTTAAATTAGCCTACTACACAGCAGCAAAGCCTTAATCCGTTTTATCTTCGATTTTATCGCCAGCCTCTTCAAGCTTTTCACCAGCATTATCTGTTGCATTCTCCAACTTATCGCCCAAGCTCTCAGCTGCATTATCCAATTTTTCACCCGCTTTTTCAGCAGGGCCTTTTTCACAAGCAGTCAAGCCAACAACTAATAAAAGTGCCAGTGCTGCTATAGATAATTTATTCGTCTTCATTTTAAACTCCATTTGTATTTAAAAAATTTTGTTATTGCAGCTCAAAATACAGCTAAAAACAATCTTTTTGAACATTTAATACATACTAGCTAAACATTTTGGCTCACTTAAGAGAGCATAGTCCGAATTTAATGTCAGCAAAATCTTACTCAAGCAATCAAAAAGCCCAACATCACAAGGATATTAGGCTTTAGAGGTGTCAAGATGCTTTGTGATATGGTGAATTGGTGACCATCTGTAAATCGAACACAGTACCAACGGATATGAGTCGGTTGCTAACGCATTAAACTATTGATAAATATAGAAATATCTATATTAACTAAACGTAACCAATATTCATTTAAAATCAGTAATTTAGCGTAATTTACATTAACCTAAAAAACTTGAGCACTGTACTGAATTTGTGCATAAATTACAAAGTGTTAGTCGTTTGTTAGCTGCCGTATGATTGTATTCATTCGTGTTCGCAATAATTGCGCTTGCTCGCTAGATAGCCCATCAGACTCTAAGTCATCAGCAGCTAATTCAATCTGGTGCATTATTTGATTCCTATAGACCTCAGCCTGACTCAATGAATCAAAACCGAAATAACGCCAATCTGCCAATAAGGCATCTTGTTTTATATCCCAGCGATTCGCAGAAAGCTGCATGGCTAATTGCCGTGGTAACTCGTTCATGTTCGGTACAACATCAAACGCTGGCGATAAGCGCCATTTATTTTCTTGTTGTTTCCAAATCACGGCATGATTTCTGGGATGGTCATCATCGTTCCCGCATAATGCATTGAATATCATGCGTCCAAACAATTCATTCAAATCCAGCTGAGGTACACCAATTCTACGTAATGCTTGAGCAAGTAGTGGGTAGCTCCAGCGTGCCTGATTTTGTCCTCTAGCATCTCTACCTGTTGGATATTCTGTTTCAAGCAGTGTCGCGCCACTCAACACCATATGGCGCTGTGATCCAGATCTATCGAAGCGCTTTACCAACACAGCACAGCGCACTTGGTCTTGGTATAAATTACACTCAGCCATGTTGAGCTGCGCACGTGCACCCCACTTCATCACCACATACTCTAATAAAGCAGTATTTGTCACATCCGTGGCAATCGTTGGTTTAACTAACCAATAATCATTTTTATCCTGCACCGTTGCTTTAGGTCGAGCACCTCCCAAACTGGGCGTCTTCATTAAGCGTTTTCTTAATTCGGGGTATTTCGAGGCTTTTTGCTCCGCCATGAGCTGCAACTCTTCTAGCAGTTCATCTAGCCTAGCAAGCTTTGGGCTGGATACCAAAGCTGGATTGGGATTTTTAGTCTTACTTACCGTTACAGCGCCCCACCTATCTGCATTACTGGCATGCACTAAATAGTCAAACTCATGTGCAGTATTCATTAAATTATACTCACGTTGAATAAGCAACTTACCCCAAGCGTCAGGACTAATGTCCCTCAGCACATCAGTCAAACCTTCATATCGTGGCGCCGTGTAAACAACATCATTTAGCCTAGGTAAGTTAATAGGATCAATCACCCATGAATAAGCCGCGTCGAGATAGGATGGCGCATAGATAAACTGCCCTATTGAGCGCTCACCAACTGCCTCAGCACGATTTAAAGTATATCGACCAACGGTCACCCATTCACCATTATCTGGCCGCTGCAAGTGCACATAGACACTAGAAGTAATCATCTGCACTCTTTTGCTTAGCGCGAACTCTGACACGTGTTGTAGTGACCATTTCTTTATCTGGCATCATGCATAACTCATCCAGAATACCTAGTACTAACATCGCATTTAAATATGTACTGGCCTGCACAGAGGGTTCGCCACGTTCTAAACGCTGCAAAGTATCAAGACTTACATTCATTCGATAGGCAAAATCACGCATAGGTAATTGCGCCAACTGACGCTGCGCACGCACTGCTTTACCCCATTGTTCAAGTAAATGCTCAACGGGTAAGGGTACTGGTACGCTGTCTGATTTTCTCTTAGGCATATAAATACCGATTAAAAAGTATTTATCTATTATATGCACTGTTTTATCGGTATGCAATACCGTAATTATAATTGCAGATTTCGCCTAAAAATCATGGGATTGATGTTCCATTTTAATAGCATTTATTTACAAGTGAATTATTTTTGGAACAAATCGTTAAGCCATGGAAACTCAACCAATAAAACATCTATAAGTTTTTTACCTTTATTCCTGCAAATTAGCCCTACAAAAGAAAAAAGGACTCAGATTTCTCGAAGTCCTTTTAATTGGTGGCCCCTCTGTGAGTCGAACACAGTACCAACGGATTATGAGTCCGCTGCTCTAACCAAGCATGAGCTAAGGGGCCGAAAGCTGATGCTTAATTTTAAATCATTATCTACTGTGTCAAACTGCGCTTGCCGTATTATTTATACTGTCTGCGCTTGTTTTTCTTGCATCTAATGTTTAAAAATAAGCATTAAATTGTCTTATTTGTTAATCTTGCCCTGTTTCTAAGAAGCTACGTAAACGCTCAGACCTGGTAGGGTGGCGCAATTTACGCAATGCTTTAGCTTCAATTTGACGAATACGCTCGCGTGTTACGTCAAATTGTTTGCCAACCTCTTCTAGCGTATGGTCGGTATTCATTTCAATACCAAAACGCATACGCAATACCTTCGCTTCACGCGGTGTGAGCGATTCTAAAACTTCGCTGGTAGCATCGCGTAGGCTGGCGTAAACGGCAGCGTCTACAGGCGCTAGCGTTGTGCTGTCTTCGATAAAATCGCCCAAATGAGAATCTTCATCGTCGCCAATCGGTGTTTCCATCGAAATTGGCTCTTTGCTGATTTTCAAAATCTTACGAATTTTATCTTCAGGCATTTCCATTTTTTCAGCTAGTAACGCTGGGTCTGGCTCTATACCTGTTTCTTGTAAAATCTGGCGGCTGATGCGATTCATTTTGTTAATCGTTTCAATCATGTGCACAGGAATACGAATCGTGCGTGCTTGGTCAGCGATTGAGCGCGTAATCGCTTGGCGAATCCACCATGTGGCATAAGTTGAAAACTTGTAACCACGGCGATATTCAAACTTATCAACCGCTTTCATCAAGCCGATGTTGCCTTCTTGAATCAAATCTAAGAATTGCAAACCACGGTTTGTGTATTTTTTCGCAATCGAAATCACCAAGCGCAAGTTCGCTTCAATCATTTCGCGTTTGGCACGGCGGGCGCGAGCCTCACCTGTGGTCATTTGCTTGTTGATTTCTTTAAGCTCTTTAATTGAAATACCAACTTTGGCTTCTAAATCAAGCAAACGTTGTTGTTGGTCAATAATCGAGTGGCGTAAACGCTCTAGTTTTTCAACATAAGGCTTACCAGAGGCTAATTCAGTAGCCAACCAGAAAAGATTCGTTTCATGGCCTGGAAACACTTTAATAAAGTGTAAACGTGGCATGCCAGATTTTTCTACGCAGAAATCCATGACCTTACGCTCGTGGCTACGTACTTGCTCAACCATGACACGCACTTGCTCACAGAGCGATTCAACTTGTTTAGCAGAGAATCTAAAGGCAGTTAATTCTTCTAAAATGATATCAAGTTGTTTTCTGTAACCTGGGTCTGCTGAGCCTTTTTCAAGCAAAATCGGCGTCATAATGGCATGCGCAGCGCGAATCGCACCAAAGCGTACCAACACTTCTTCTTTCAATTTTGCCAAGGCTTCAGCTGAAATGGCAGCAGCTTTTGCACCATCTTCATCATCGTCACCTTCTTCATCGGCATCAGCAATTTCGTCGTCTGCGCTGTCATCAGGAATAATCGCAACGGGAATACCCACGTCAGAATCAATTAATCCATCAACTAAATCATCAACACTGAGTTCGTCTTTTTCAACTCTATCAACCATTGCTAACAACGCAGCAATGGTAGTTGGGCAAGCGGCAATCGCTTGTACCATGTGTTTTAAGCCATCTTCAATACGTTTAGCGATTTCAATTTCGCCTTCACGGGTGAGCAAGTCAACCGTACCCATTTCGCGCATATACATACGCACTGGGTCAGTGGTGCGGCCAAAATCAGAGTCAACCGTGGCAAGTGCTGCTTCAGCTTCTTCTACGGCATCTTCATCAGCTACTGGTGGCGGTGCGTCAGACATCAACAACACTTCAGCGTCAGGCGCTTCTTCGTACACCTGAATACCCATATCGTTAATTAAGCCGATAATGCCGTCGATTTGCTCAGAATCTTGCGTGTCGTCTGGTAAATGGTCGTTAATTTCAGCGTAGGTTAAATAGCCGCGCTCCTTACCGAGAATAATCAGGGTTTTCAGGCGAGTGCGGCGTACCTCAGCATCCATCGCAACATCAGATTTATGTTGCTCCAGCTGTTCGGCGGTGTATTCTACTTTTTTCTCTTTGGGTGGTCTGGCCATGCTTACTTTCAACTCCTAAACGGTTGCATTTGCGGTTGTTTAACTTAAACGTTAATGATTATTTTTACTCATTCCAAACAATCACAACTGTCAACGTGCAGAAAACCGCGCATTATATCACAAATCGGCTTATTGTCTTGGGCTGCGTACGCCTAAAGCTCTAAGTTGTTGTTTTTCATCATCACTTAGTTGGCTCAATCCTTTTTCGTTGAGCTTGTTGAGCAAGCCAGTTTGACTATTTTGCGCATACAGGTCTCTTAGTTGGTTACGCACACCGTTAAATTCAAGGCTTAAATCCAAACTTTCATCTAATAATTGTAGCTCTCGTTTAATTATATTGATTAAACGCGGGTCTATCGATGCTCCGACCGCCATCTCTAGCGCGCGCATCAGCGCGACGGGCTTAGAGTGCGGCTGGTTTAACGCAGTTTTATGCGCTGTTAGCACCAGCAAATCTTCCTCAGAGTGACTTTGTAGCCAAGCCGAATCTTCGGCAAGCGCCAAGTTGGGCTTACTTAACAGCATCAACACAAAACGCTTTTGAATGGATAATGTTTGCCGATTAGCCTTTTGCATAGCTTGCGGGCGCTGTGCATTAGGGCTTGGTAGCTTAATGGTGCTACGCAGTTCCGCTTCGGTTAAATTGGTGAGTTCGGCTATTTTTTTGCGTAAAAATAACGCGATTCTTGGTGCACGGATTTCTTTCAAAATCGGCTCAGCATCATTCAAAAAGCGCACGCGATCTTCTTGGCTATTGAGTGGATTATCTTCACTTAAATGTTGCACAATATAAGCTGAAAGCGGCATGGCAACCGCCATTTCGGCTTCCAATTTGTCTTTACCAAACTCGCGTACATATGAGTCTGGATCATGCTCACTAGGTAAAAACAAAAATTTAAGCTCAAGCCCATCTTTAAGCGCAGGCAAGGCATTGATTGCTGCACGCCAAGCGGCTTTTTTGCCCGCATTATCACCATCAAAACAAAAGATAATGATGTCGGTTTGGCGCATCAGCTTAGTGATATGTGCAGGCGTTGTGGCCGTGCCAAGCGCCGCCACTGCATATTCAATGCCATATTGCGCCAACGCCACTACATCCATATAGCCCTCAACCACCAAAACGCGATTGGCTTCTTTAATGGCGCGACGCGCTAAAAACAAGCCATAAAGCTCATTACCTTTTTGAAAAAGGGGTGTTTCTGGTGAGTTTAGATATTTCGCTTCTTCTGATTGAGCCTCAATAATGCGCCCACCAAAGCCAATAATTTGGCCTTTTTGGTCGTGTATAGGGAACATAATACGGTCGCGAAAGCGATCGTAGCGGCGGCCTTGATCGTTTTCTTTGACTAAGCCAACCACTTTTAAGGATTCGTTTTTGTAATCATCTAAATGCTCAAGATTTTGCCAGCCATTTGGCGCATAACCAATCTGAAATTTAGCGGCTACTTGACCGCTTAAACCACGGCCTTTCAAATAGTTAATTGCACGTTCAGAGCTTTTAAGCTCGCCTTTGTAGTAAATAGCAGCATTTTGCAATAAATCATACAAACTTGGTGCAACTTTAACAATTGGCTTTGCAGAGCCATCTGCATTCAATTCACGCTTTTCTTGCGGGACCATCATGCCGACCGTTTTGGCTAAATCATGCACGGCATCTACAAAACTTAAACCTTGATACTCCATTAAAAAGCTTACTGCCGTGCCATGCGCCCCGCAACCAAAGCAGTGATAAAACTGCTTAGTAGGGCTGACTGTGAAGCTAGGTGATTTTTCGTTATGAAACGGGCAACACGCCATAAAATTAGCGCCTGCTTTTTTGAGCGGTACAGCCTTATCCACCACGTCAACGATATCGACGCGGTTGAGTAGTTCTTGAATAAAGCTTTCTGGAATCAAAATGTGGTCTCTGCAATTCAAAGCTTGTCGTAATACTGCGTTGCTCAAGTTAAATTTTCTGCTTACATACCAAATGTATGCGGCGCAAAAAATTTAACTTCGCGCCTTGCCTTACTTAAATCTTTGAATTGCAGAAACTACATTTAACTTATGTATTAGCATGTTAGCTAAGCAGTATTTTAGCGCAATTCACACGGCTAGCAGGCAACAAAAAAGGAGCTATTTGCTCCTTTGCTTTTACTACTTCAGTGAAACTAAGCTAAACGCGCTTTAATCAGGCCAGAAATTTTACCCATATCAGCTTTGCCAGCCACCAGCGGCTTAATGGCGGCCATGACTTTGCCCATATCTTTAACGCCACTAGCGCCTGTATCTGTTACCACCTGATCTAAAATCGCTTTGATTTCATCTTCCGTGAGTTGTTTTGGCAGGTAGGCTTGCAAAACGGTCACTTCATATTTTTCAATATCAGCTAAATCGTCGCGTTTTGCTAATTCAAATGCTGCGATTGAATCACGACGCTGTTTGAGCATTTTTTCAAGCACGCTAATCACATCCGCGTCCGTCATTTCAATACGCTCATCTACCTCACGCTGTTTAATGGCAGCAGTGAGCAAACGAATAGCACCAAGTAGCGCACTATCTCTAGCGCGCATAGCATTTTTCATGTCTTCGGTGATTTGGGCTTTTAACGACATGCTTTGACTACTTTACAGAATTATTGTTTAGCAAAATACTGCGCGAAATTCTGTTCGTAATCTGCAATATTGGCTGTCAGCGCTTGTGCGTATTGATTCACAAAGTATTCAATCGCAGCGGCTTTCTCAACGGCAAGCGCTTCAGCAGTACCACATTGTGAAGCGATCAAAAATGCACTAAACCTAGCATTCGCGTACAAAAAACCAGCACTCGCTACAGATAAATCTGCGCTTTGTGCTTGCTCATTTGCAAGGGCGATAAATTTATCAGCCACATGCAAATACGCTGGAATTTCTTGAGGATTTGTTTCAGCCATGACAAAAACTTAATAAAGTTTAGCTGGTAATGTTTGATTGCGTAAACGGCGATATTGACGTTTAACAGCCGCTGCAGCTTTACGTTTACGTTCCCATGTTGGTTTTTCGTAAAATTCGCGAGCGCGTAAGTCGTTTAATAGACCTGTTTTTTCAATAATGCGTTTAAAGCGACGTAGAGCAACGTCAAACGGTTCATTCTCTTTTACACGTACTTGGGTCATGCAAAACTTCCTTAATTTTTATGCTTTTAAAAGCAACGAGTGTGTAGTTATTCCCATTGAAACATTTCAATGGTCGAGTAAACCGCGTATTATACGCGCGTTCGTTTTGTTTAATCAAACACTTATTTGTAATTTTTTTAGTTTTAGGCTCAAGTTGAAAACTTATGTTGATTTTAGGTATTGAATCCAGCTGCGATGAAACAGGTGTCGCATTATACGACACCAACTTGGGTTTGTTGTCGCACGCCTTGCATTCACAGGTAGAAATGCACGCCGAATACGGCGGCGTTGTGCCAGAACTCGCCTCTCGCGACCATATTCGGCGGGTATTGCCGCTCATTGAAGCGGCTTTAAAAGATGCTCATAAAGAATTAACCGATATCAACGGCATTGCCTACACGCAAGGCCCCGGCTTGTCTGGCGCATTGTTGGTGGGTGTTTCTGTAGCTGAATCATTGGCGTTTTCGCTGAATATCCCTACCGTTGCCGTTCATCATTTAGAAGGCCATTTGCTCGCGCCTTTATTAGAAGAGAATCCGCCTAGCTTTCCGTTTGTGGCGCTGTTGGTTTCGGGCGGACATTCTCAGTTGATGCGCGTAGATGGTATCGGCGAATATACTTTGCTGGGTGACACATTAGATGACGCGGCAGGTGAGGCCTTTGATAAAACGGCAAAATTGCTCGGTTTAGGCTACCCAGGCGGGCCCGCAGTGGCTAAATTGGCCGATACTGGTAAAGCGCGCTTTAAGTTACCACGGCCGTTGCTAAATAGCGGCGACCTTAACTTTAGTTTTAGCGGCTTAAAAACAGCGGTTTTAACGCTGGTCAATCAACATCAACCACTTGATGAAACCACGCGCGCAGATATTGCATTTGAGTTTCAAGAAGCCGCGACTGAAATTTTAACGCTTAAATGTATGAGTGCGTTGCGTGAAACTGGGCTAGATAGCTTGGTTGTTTCAGGCGGCGTGGGTGCCAACAAACGCCTACGTGAGCGCTTAAACGCTGCAACCAAACGTAAGCTCTGTAGAGTGAGCTACCCAAGATTAGAGTTTTGCACGGATAACGGCGCAATGATTGCCTTTGCAGGGGCATTGCGCTTTAAGGCGGCAGCAGGGTTAGGTAATGATCATCACAGCTTTAGTGTGCGACCTCGGTGGGATTTAAGCGAGCTGCAAAAGCCCCAATAAAATTAAGCAAGCAAAATTTACCAAGTAAAATTAAATCTTAAGCAAAGCCTAAGTTATTTTCTCTTAAAGCCTGACTCAGTACCAGCCAGCAATTTCTGAATATTACTTTTATGGCGCCAAATGAGTAGTGCAGCCAAGATTAAAGCCGTTGTGCCATAACCTTTGTAGGGTAATAAATACCACCCTGCCAAAGGCGCAACTAGGCTAGCCGCTAGTGCCGATACTGATGAAATACGCGAAACAGCAAACACTAGCGCCCAAGTAGCTACCACCACCAAACCTAGCCAAGCTGAAAATGCGAACAAAATGCCCGCCGCTGTCGCCACGCCCTTGCCGCCGCTAAAACCATAAAATATTGGGTAGCAATGCCCTAAAAACACCGCCAGCGCTACCACGCAAATAGTACCATCGCTCAAACCATAATGTTGCGCTAAAAATACCGCTAGCCAGCCCTTACCTGTGTCGCCCAGCAGCGTCAAAATAGCGGGCAATTTTTTACCGCTTCTAGCAATATTAGTCGCGCCAATATTACCGCTACCCACTGTGCGCGGGTCTGGCAGCCCAAACGCCTTGCTCATCAGCATGCCAAATGAGATTGAGCCTAACAAATAACCTAAAACAATAAAAGCTGCCTGTAACATAAAACATGCTCTAAAATTAACTTAATATCATTTTAAACGTTTAAATCTATGGATACCATTTTTATTAGTGAACTCAAAGTCAGCACTCACTTAGGCGTGCCAGATTGGGAGCGCTTAACAGCACAAACCATTATTTTAGATATTGAAATTGGCGTCGATTTAAGCGCGGCCTGTAAGAGTGATGCAATTACAGACACCATTGATTACGGTGCAGTGGTTGCGCGCATTCACGAAACTTTGAAGACGCACAGCTTTAAATTGGTAGAAGCACTAGCCGAACATGTTTGCGAGCTTATTTTTACCGAATTTGGCGCTAAAATCGTAAAAATTAGAGTGGCTAAACCGGCGATTTTGGCGGGATTAAAAGCGTTGGGCGTGGTTATTGTTAGAGAAAAAATCTAATGAAAATAGTATTTGATGCCAGCAACAGCCTAGAGGCGCACATTATTCAGGGCGTGCTCAATATGTATGAAATTGAAGCCTATATTCAGGGTGAATACCTGCATGGCGGCGCTGGCGAATTACCGATGACAGGTTTTGTAAAAGTGAGTACCAGTGATGAAGATTATCTACGAGCCAAAGATTTAATTAGCGATTGGCAAGCGAATAAGCTGATGCCAACAGAATGGCAAAATGAAACTTAACAATTTAAAGCATAAGTTTATCGTATGAAATTGATACGAAAAGTTCAGATTCCAACATATTATTTAACGCTAGCGCTCATTTTCATCACAGCATGTTTAACGAGTTGCGATGGAAAAAAGCACAATACCGATAAAAATTCACCTAGCGACAATCTGAAAATTGTCATTATCCGTCACGCTGAAAAGCCAGAAAATGGCGATAATTTATCCTGCCAAGGTCAAAACCGCGCTTTGCAGTTAGCAGAGGTGTTGCATGCCAAATTAGATCTTCCAGAAAATATTTATGTGCCCGCACTAAAAAGTAGTGACGCCACCAAGCATAGCCGTATGTTTCAAACGATTAGCCCATTTGCGATTAAATACAATTTGCCGATTAACAGTAAATATAGTGCGGATGAGACTGAAAAAATCGCTAACAATGTGTTTAAAAAAGATGGCTTAGTGTTAATGGTGTGGGCGCATAGTGAAATTCAAGGATTAGCTAATGCACTAGGTGTGAATAACGCCCCACACTGGGCCGAAACGGATTTTGACAGCATTTGGGTGATCAACTATCTAGATGGCGAGGCTAGCCTTTCTATTGATAGGCAGAATATCAACCCTGCCATAGAGTGCAATTACTAGCGCGTATTTAGCCGCGCGGATGATGCATTTGATGCAAGGCTTTTAACCGCTCACGCGCCACATGGGTGTAAATTTGCGTGGTAGAAATATCGGCATGACCCAACAACATTTGTACAACACGCAAATCAGCGCCGTGATTGAGTAAGTGTGTAGCAAAGGCGTGACGTAGCACGTGTGGGCTCATATGTTTGTTGATGCCAGCCATCAGCGCGTAACGCTTAATGAGGTACCAAAAGGCTTGGCGGGTCATGGGTTCAGCGCGGGCGGTTACAAATAGGCTGTCTGAAAGCCTATTTTCTAAAATCAATGGTCGATTTTCAGTTAAATAGCGCTTAATCCAATCGTGCGCATCTTCACCCATTGGCACTAGCCGCGTTTTGCTACCTTTGCCCGTTACCCGCACAATGCCATCACTCAAACTCACCTCGTTTACCTTTACCCCTACCAACTCCGAAACACGCAGGCCAGAAGCGTACAGCAACTCTAGCATTGCACGGTCGCGCATACCAATATTGTGGGTAATATCAGGCGCATTCAGTAGTGCAACCACTTCATCTTCGCTGAGCGTTTTTGGCAAGCTGCGCGGTAATTTGGGGCTTTCTAATTGTAGCGTTGGGTCGGCATTGACTTTATTTTCGCGTAATGCCCAGCGATAAAGGCGGCGTAGGCTGGCGATTAAGCGGCTAATACTACGCGGTTTACTTTGTGGGAATTTATACGCTAAATAGCTTTGAATATCGGCTTGGGTGACGCTAGTGAGTGCGGCTTGTTTTAGCCATAAACCAAATAGCGTTAAATCTAATCGATAGCTTTGTAGGGTGTTTTTTGAAAGACCATCTTCTAACCAAAGCGCATCGATAAAATCATCTAAAAATATTTGGTTGTCTGATGTAAGCGCAGTTTCCGTCATAGTACTTTTTCAGAGTTTGATTTTTCATGATTGAGCAACCAACGTTTTACGTTTAAATTGGCTTCACAGCTGCTTAGCCCTTGCCCGCCAAAGCCGCCTAAACCATTTTTTGCCACAATACGGTGGCAAGGTATCACCAGTAGCAAATGATTCGCCCCGCAGGCATTTGCAACCGCCCTAGGGCCTGAGTTGGCAGCAATGGCTAACTCGCTGTAAGTGAGCAGCTCACCCGCTTTTACTTGTTGTATAGCCGCCCAAACGCGCTTTTGAAACGGTGTGCCATCGAGCGCAACGGGGAGATTAAAAATATATTTTGCGTTTGTTAAATAAGTGTTGATTTGCGCGACTACTTCTTGCGTAAATGCGTCAGTCGCACTTAATAGTTTGGTATTGGGCTGCAACAATAACGCTAAACCCGTTAAATAATCAGCCTCTGTTTTTATGCCTATTACACCAAAAGGTGCAGGAATAATTGCTTGAAATTCAGTTTTCATCAGTGAAGTTTAGCGCAAAATTTAACCTCTAGCGCAAATAAAAAAGCCCCGAATCTCGGGGCTTTTTAAACAGACATAAATCAAACCTGATTTTTTTATGCCGTTGTAGTACGTGCAACCAATTTTTCTTTAATACGTGCAGACTTACCTGAACGCTCACGCAAGTAGTAAAGTTTGCTACGGCGTACATCACCGCGACGTTTAACTTCAATTGCTGCAATGAGTGGTGAGTAAGTTTGGAACGTACGCTCAACACCTTCACCAGATGAAATTTTACGTACGATGAAAGATGAGTTTAAGCCACGATTACGCATAGCAATCACTACGCCTTCAAAAGCCTGCACACGCTTACGTGTACCCTCAACTACGTTTACGCCCACAACTACAGTGTCGCCTGGTGCGAAATCTGGCACGGTTTTACCCAAGCGCGCGATTTCTTCTTTTTCTAACATTTCAATAATATTTGCCACGTTAAATCCTTTAAAAGATGACTTTTCGTCATTAAACCTTCTCGTTATACGAATCTTGTTCCTGCATAAGCGCAAGCTCAGTATCGAGCTCTAATAGCAGCCGAGATTCCTCTTTTGTTAACAACCTATTCGCCAATAAATCAGCGCGTTTGGTCATCGTTTTAAATAATGACTGCTTTAGCCGCCATTGTTTAATCTTTGCGTGATTGCCTGACAACAACACTTCAGGCACGCTTTGTTCTTGATACGTTTCTGGCCGCGTATAGTGCGGGCAATCCAACAAACCATCTACAAATGAATCTTCGATGGCAGAATCAGAGTCACCCAACGCACCGGGTAATAGTCTAATAATTGCATCCATCAACACCATGGCGGGTAATTCACCACCACTTAATACATAATCACCGATAGAGATTTCCTCATCTACCTGCGCGTCTATCAACCGCTGATCCACACCTTCGTAACGGCTGGCCAATAAAATTAAGCCAGTTTCTTTACTCAAGCTTAACGCCAATTCATGCGTGAGCGGTTTACCAACAGGTGACAAATGTATTACTTTGCCAGCATTCCCTGCCTTAGCGCTCAATATCGCTTTTTCTAGCGGCTCTATCAGCATCACCATACCAGGGCCGCCGCCGTAGGGTCTATCATCTACGGTTTTGTGGACATCCGTGGTGTAGTCACGCGGATTCCAACAATGTACTTCATACAACTTTTTATCTATCGCACGGCTAGTAATGCCGTATTTTGTGACTGCATCAAACATTTCGGGGAACAGCGTAATTATATCAAAACGCATTACTTGAGCCTTAAAACTCTGCATCCCAATCCACTAACATCGTTTTTTCATCGATGTTTACTTCTAAAACCGCTTGCTCAGTGAAAGGTACTAGCCTTTCACGCTCATTACTTTTAACTACCAGCACATCATTTGCGCCGGTTTCAAACACTTCGGTAATCAGGCCAAAGTCGACACCTTGTAGATTTTTAACGTTTAAACCGACTAAGTCAGACCAGTAGTATTCGCCTTCATCAGCCTCTGGCAACTCACTGCGCATCACGGCAATTTGCTTACTTTTAAGAGCCAATGCCGCGTTACGATCATCCACACCTTCAAGCTTGGCAACCAATGTGTCCACATGCGTTTTAGCAATCTCAACAAAATAGGCTTTAAAAGTGCCATCTTTACCAATATGCCAGTTTTCGTAATCTAGCAAATTGTCTAAATACTCAGTGCTAGGCTGAATTTTCACCCAACCTAAAATGCCATAAGGGGCGACAATGCGCCCCATCACGACCAATTCATCATTTTTAACTGCCACTATATTTCTGATTAACGTAGCGAGCGCTGATAAGACAAGGCAAAAAGCGATGAAAAACCGGAATGTATGGGTTATACATGAGGATTTTGAGGCGCTTTTTAACGCCGTGTTATCAAGCGTAGTCGTTAAGCAGTTGCTTTAGCTGATTGCTTTACTAAACGAGCAACCGTGTCTGACAATTGTGCGCCAACGCCAACCCAGTGGTTTAAACGTGCTGTATCAATACGCAAGCTTTCAGCGCCTGATTTAGCTGATGGGTTATAAAAGCCCACGCGCTCAATAAAACGGCCATCGCGACGGTTGCGAGAATCAGCTACTACTAGGCTAAAGAAAGGTGATTTTTTGGCACCACCACGCGCTAAACGAATTACAACCATAATTGGGTTCTCTAAATAAATTGCAGAAAGGGCGAAATGATACGTTAAAACTGGGGAGAGATGCAAGCTATTTATCTGATTTGACTGACAAAATTGGCTAATAATATTATAGTGAATGTTGATAGCGCGTTGGGTCGCCTATGCCTGCCTTTAAAAATCCATCTTTACGCAAACGACATGAATCGCACTTTCCGCACGCCGCGCCCGTATTATCAGCTTGGTAGCATGATACCGTCATGGCGTAATCTACGCCCAAGCCTGTGCCTTGCAGAATAATTTCTGCCTTGGTCATATCAATAAGTGGCGCGTGCACGGTAATGGTTTTGCCCTCAACAGCACTTTTAGTGGCTAAATTTGCCATGGTTTGAAACGCGTGAACGTATTCCCCACGGCAATCAGGGTAGCCTGAATAATCGAGCGCATTGACACCAATAAAAATATCCTGCGCCTCAAGCACCTCTGCCCATGCGAGCGCAAGGGAGAGCATAATCGTGTTACGTGCTGGCACATAAGTGACGGGAATGCCGGTGGTTTCTAACTCTGGCACATCGATTGCGTTGTCTGTTAAGGCTGAGCCGCCAAATAAACTTAAATCGAGCTGAGCGGTTTTATGCGCTTTTGCACCGAGTTTTTTGGTGATATTTTCTGCGGCTTTGAGCTCGGCAATATGGCGTTGGTGGTAATCTAAACTTAAGCAATAACAATCAAAACCCTGCGCTTGAGCAATTGCAAGACAAGTTGCAGAATCTAGCCCACCAGAAAGTAAAACAACCGCTTTTTTATTAGTATTCATATGATTGCTCATGCTTTAAACGCCTTGCTTTTCGCCCCAAAGTATCTTGTGTAATTGTAACTGCATGCGCACATTCAGCTTGTCTGCCAGCACCCATGCGGCCAACTCATTGGCTTGTAGCTCATGGTAGCTGGGTGAAAACAGCACAGGGCATTTTTCAGTTAAATTTAATTCAAATAATTTAGCTTTTGCCCAGTCGTAATCTGCGCGGTTACACAGCACAAATTTAATTTCATCTTTGGCAGAAATTAAGGCTAAATTATCCCAGCGATTATTTTCAGCTTCATTTGAAGCAGGGGTTTTGATATCTAAAATAATGGATACGCGTTTATCCACTGCCGTAATATCAATTGCGCCACCTGTTTCAAGTGACACCGAGTAACCTGCATCGCAAAGTTGATTTAATAAGGTAAACGCTGCTTTTTGTGCAAGTGGTTCGCCGCCGGTTAGCGTTACATATTTTGTGCCAAATTCACTCACTTTTTCTAAAATTGCCTCTAAAGTCATATTGCTACCACCGCTAAAGGCGTAAGCAGTATCGCAATAACTGCAGCGCATTGGGCAGCCTGTGAGGCGCACAAATACTGTGGGCAAACCAAACCGTGAGGTTTCGCCTTGTAGAGAATGAAAAATTTCGAATACTTTTAGCATGGCATATAAGTGTGAGTACGAAAAAATAGCGCAGTGATGAGTTGCGCTATTTTACTGCTTAAAATTGAATCAGCGTTACTTTTTAACTTTAATACTGTTGAGTACTGTTAAGCGTTTTTTTGCACTCGGTGCAACTTCACTATTAGGGTGTTGCTCTAGTAGCGTTGATAAGGTTTTTTTAGCGCTCTCAATATCAGATAGTTGAATTTGGCTATTGGCCATATTAAACATGGCTTCTGGCACTTTTGGGTGATCAGGATATTGCGTTAAAAACTTCTGTTGCGTGCTAATGGCGGCATTGTAATTTTTAAGCGAATATTGACTGTAACCCAAACCATACAAAGCCTCTGGCGTACGTGTACTACTTGGATACACTTTCAAAAAATTTTCGTATGCATCAAACGCTTCTTTAAATTTACCAGTGTTGTTTAATGTTTGTGCGTCTGCAAAGGCTTTTAATTCTGCATCTGCTGAGCCTTCAATTGGCGCTGGGCCAACTGCGCTTGCTGTTGAGCCTTCTAACTTACGTAATCGGCCGTCAGTGTCTACATACAAATCTTTTTGGCGTTGGTCTGCCACTTCAAGTGCATGATTTGCTTCTTCTAACTGACCTTTTACAGCGTTTAAATCAAGCTTTAACTGCTCAATTTGCGCGAGTAAATCGCTAATGCCTTGGCCTTTCACAATAGCTTCAATATTGCCTAGGCGCGCTTCGATATCCGCTTGCGTTTTTTGCAAGGCGCTAATGCTGGTTTGCATGGCAGCATCTTGTTCCTTATTGACTCTTTCAACTTCAAGAATTTTCTTGCGCGCTTCGTCATCATCAAATATGGCTGCATTTGCCACCCCAACGAGCTGTGTAGCAAATGCAATTGAGCCGAGCAGTGTTCCAGCCATGGCAAATTTTTTGACATCAAACCGCATTATTCGCCTTCGTAAACAATATCAACGCGGCGATCTTTTTGGTAGCAATCTTCAGATTGGCAACCCGCTACTACTTTTTCTTCGCCGTAGCTTACGGTTTCAATTTGCTTATCTTGCACGCCTAATAAATTAAGTGCTTTTTTAACAGCAACTGAGCGATATTGGCCTAAGCTTAAGTTGTATTCACGTGTGCCGCGCTCATCAGTATTGCCTTGTAGCAACATTTTAGCTTCGGGGTTTGCCAGCAAATATTTAGCATGTGCGTCAACTAAAGCTTGGAATTCTGGCTTGACAATATCTTTTCCTGTATCAAAGTAAACTTGGCGTTTTGAAAGGATATTATTTGGGTCTTTTAGCGGGCTCATGCCTGCGGTTGTATCTGTACCAACCACCACTGGTGTCACTGTTTTATCTGTCATCGGCTCAACTGTAGAGGTCACTGGCGGAGTTTGATTTGGACTTTTTTCTTGCACAACGGCAGGTTTTGCGTCGGTCATTGGTGTATTAGTTTTACAGGCAACTAGTGAAACAGCCATTAGTGCTGCGATTAGAATTTGATGTTTCATTTGTGCGCTCCTGATTTAAATATATACATTACATAACAGTATCATTTAGCTAGCATTGAAGCAAAGATTATACTTTAAGGCTTAATATAAATGATTTTGATGAAAACTTAACTAAATAACTCTAGGTGATTGAATGACATTTGAATACGCATCACTCCTGAGGACCCCAAGTGGGTTCGCGTACATCGCCACCAGATTCACCTAAACGTTGCTTCGTTTTACCATCACTTGAAACCGCAGCTAACGTACCACGACCACCCACACTAGTTGCATACAAAATCATGCGTCCATTGGGTGAAAAGCTGGGCGATTCATCTTGTGAGGTATCACTGAGCGTGCGCATTTGGTTATTGGTTAAATCTAACACTGCCACTTTAAAGCGACCACCTTCTTGTTTAATGAAGGCTAGTTGCTTGCCATCGGGCGAGACTCTTGGGCTAACGTTGTAGCTACCTACGAACGTGACACGCTTAGCATCGCCCCCACCACTACTTACTTTATAAATTTGTGGTGCACCACCGCGATTTGAGGTGAAATAAATCGTTTGACCATCTGGTGACCAAACGGGCTCAGTATCAATGGTGCTACTTTTGGTGAGTTGCATTAAATTTGTGCCATCAGCATCAATTTTATAAATTTGCGAGTTAGCGCCGTATGTAAGAACAATGGCTAGTTTTGAGCCATCTGGCGACCAACTCGGCGCGCTATTATTACCCTTAAAGTTTGCCAACACGTAACGCTGGCCGCTGGTGAGCGACTGCACATAAATAATAGGCTTTTTCTTTTCAAATGACACGTAAGCGAGTTTGTTGCCATCTGGCGACCACGCTGGCGAGATAATTGGCTCTGTAGAATCTTTCACTACTTTTTGCGGGTTCGCACCATCAGCATCGGCCACATAAAGTGAGTAGCGTTTACCCACTTTACTCACGTAACTAATACGTGTTGCAAAAACGCCTGGCTCACCTGTCATTTTTTGGTAAATTGCATCAGCAATTTTGTGCGCAGTCAGCCTTGTTTGGGCAGGCGTAATATTAAACTCCATCCCCGTTAGCTGGCCTTGTTTTAGCACATCTAATAGCGTGAAATTCACTTTTAAACGATTGTTTGGCATAGCCTCAACCTTACCTACTACCAATGCTTGGGTTTGTATGGCCGCCCACTCATTAAATTTTACGTCACTTGGCGTATGCGGCTGATTAGCCACACCACGCGACTCTAGCACTTTAAATAAGCCACTTCGGCTTAAATCAGCGCTCACAATATCGGCAATATTTTCACCTTGTGTTTGCTTAAAAGCAGGAATCGCAATAGGGATTTGTGAGGCAGAGCCACCAACAATATCAATGGTGAGGTCTGCAAAACTGGCTAGTGGCGTCAATAAACTAAGGCTTAAAAGCCAAATGCTGAATCGTTTTATCATCATAAAAACCTTTTTAAACTCATTGATAGCTGGTTATTTCTAGTCACTTATTTTTTCTGGCTAAAATTTAAACCTTACTCGTTCGGCCTAAAATTAAGCGTTAAATCTCTAAATGGTGCAAAAAGCTCTTTATCAGCTGGTAATGGCAGTGGTTGCGCCAATAACACGGCACTTTCAATCGCTTGGTCACAAGCTTCAACACCGCTACCGCTCACAACTCTTGGCGCGCCTGACACTTCACCTGTAATCAACAGGCTGATTTTAACGGTGACTTTTTTACTGCCAATGTCACACAAGTCTTTATTCACTTTGTCTTTAATTTTCTCTGCAATTAAAGCTCGATATTTATCAATTTCACCTTGATTCGCCGTGCTAATACGTGGTTTTTCCACTTTTTTTGTGGCGACTTCTACTTTATTGTCCTCACTTGCCATTTCATCTTGCAATGCTTTTAATGGGTCAAGTTCTGGCTTTACTTTTTCTACCTTGGGTTTAACTGGCTTTTCTTCAACAGGTTTTGGTTTTTTAATCTCGTCTTTGATTTTAATTTCTGGCGGATCTTGTAATACTGGCTTTTCAATGATTGGTTCTTCTATTTTCACCTCTTGAACTGTCTCTGGTATTGGCTCTTCAATTTTAATCGGTTTTATTTTTACTGACGTTTGATTAGGTAAAGTATCCCACAGCTCAACCTCGCTATAGCTAACGGGCGGGCTAGATTTAAAGTTGACAGACAAAACCAGCAGCAATAGCAAGCCGCCATGCACCAATAGTGATAAGGCTCCCGCTTTTTTGGCAACTGCATTTTCGTGCTTACGTATCATGCTCAAACGTTACTGTTCCTTAAGCTTTTCTGTACCTTAGGTTTTGCTGTACTTTAACTGTTACTGATCAGCAGGATTAAAATAAAGCCCAACTTTTTGCACGCCATTTTGTTTGACCAAATTCATCACAGCGGTGACTTCACCGTATTTCACATTTTTATCTGCGGCAATCACTACTGGGCGCTCTGGGTCTTGCTCATGGGCAGTTTTAATAGCAAGCAATAATTCGGCTTTATCCATTTTTTTATTATCTAGCTCAATCACGTTTTCAAGCTTGACTGAAACCACCAGCGCAGTTTGTTTTTGTTTGAGTTGATCCGTTTTATCTGCACTAGGCAAATCAACCACGCCCGGGTTTTTTAATGGCGCAGTCACCATAAAAATCACCAGTAATACCAACATCACATCGATATAAGGCACCACGTTGATTTGGTTCATCATTCTGCGTTTGCGGGTACGTGTCATGCTGCTTAACTCTTGTTACGTTGCAAAATATTGGTAAATTCTTCCATGAAGCTTTCGTAGCGTATGGCTAATCTATCGACATTTGAGGCAAATCGGTTATAGGCAATGACAGCGGGAATTGCTGCAAATAAGCCAATAGCAGTTGCAATCAGCGCTTCTGCAATGCCGGGGGCTACTTGACTAAGGGTTGCTTGGGCGGTGTTAGCAAGGCCTAAAAACGCGTTCATAATGCCCCACACTGTGCCTAGCAAGCCAATATAGGGGCTGACTGAGCCAACGCTCGCCAAAAAGGGCAAATGTGAATCTAGCTCATCCATTTCACGATTATAGTTTGCGCGCATCGCACGGCGGGCGCTTTCGGTGACATCGCTCACCTCTAGGCCACCTTGGCGTTTAAGGCGGGCATATTCTCTAAAACCACCTTCAAAAATACTCGCTAAACCACGCACTTTAGCGCGGCCTTCAGTAATACCTTCGTAGAGTTTATTTAAGTCGCCACCGCTCCAAAACAACTTTTCAAATTCATCAGCACTTTTTTCAGCGCTATTTAACGTGCTGACTTTAATAAAAATAAACCACCAAGAAATCAATGAAACTAACAGCAAAACCAACATCACCAGCTGCACAGGCAAGCTAGCACCTGTAACCAAGCTAATAATCGACATATCCGTACTTGCATTCATTCACTTAACTCCCTGACGTTATTATTGTGCTCACCGCTTGTTTTATACTGAGCGGTAAACGTGTTGGCTTAAAGCTGTGCGCATCGACACTGACAACTTCAACCGTTGCGCTAATCAACACTTCATCTGCTAAATTGGCATGACGGCGTAAAATTTGTTGGCTAAATATTAACACGCAGTGCTTAGTTTCTTGAATGCATGATTGCACTTCTAAAGCATCGTTAAATTTTGCGGGTTTTTTGAAGGCAATCTGCATATTGTGCACCACAAATAGCACACCTAATTCGTCTTTTAAAACAGTTTGCTCAAAACCCAAAGACCGCAACCACTCCGTGCGAGCGCGTTCTAAAAAATTCAGATAATTGCTGTGGTAAACCACACCGCCGCTATCGGTATCTTCGTAATAAACACGTATTGGCCAGTTAAATGGTTGCAATTTCATGGTCAATCCAATTAAGCATCACGGTGTTGAGTGTACTGTGGGCGGCGCTTGTTTTGCGGCTTTAATATCTGAATTTTGCATCAAAATATTATCTTTCACAGCACAGGTTTTTGATTGCAACTCAAACGCCACGAGCAACGTACAAAATACATCGTCATGGCTAAATGGGTAGTTTTTGAAGGGCTTTGCTTCAGCTGTTGCGTAATCAAATTTTTCGCCCATCCAAATAATAGCGGGCACGTGGGTTTGCTCTTTGGGCGCAATTGCATAAGGGGCAGCATGTAAATAAAAGCCTTTTTCACCTAGCGATTCACCGTGATCAGATACATACAACATGGCTGTTTCGCGCTCACCATCATATTTTTTAAGTAGCTTAATCACTTCTGACAAAAAGTAATCTGTGTACAAAATTGCATTATCGTAGCTATTGTCTATTTCTTGCTGGCTACAATCTCGTAGTTCGCCTGTCATGCACATGGGTTTAAATTTGGCAAAAGCGGCTGGGTAACGGCGATAATACTCAGGGCCATGGTTACCCATTTGGTGCAGAACAATCAAAATATCTTGATCTTTTCTCTTTGCAATGTATTCATCTAAGCCGCTTAGCATGCCAATATCTCTGCACTCGGTATCGCACACTGGGTTAAGGGTTGGCGTTTTAAAGTTCTCATATTTCAACCGCACGGCAACGCCTTTTGAGTCTGAATTATTATCGCGCCATAAAATTTGTACTTTGTTTTCAGATAATACTTCTAATGCGTTTTCTGTATGTATGGCTTTTTCTTTATCGTACTCTTCACGACCCAATACAGAAAACATGCATGGCACTGATACGCCAGTTGATGTGCCGCAAGAGCTTACATTAGTAAAGCTAATGACATTTTCTTTGGCGAGTAGTGGGTTAGTGAGCTTAGGATAGCCATTGAGCGAAAAGCGGTCAGCACGAGCAGTTTCACCGACTACCATAATCACTAGTTCATGGTGATTGTAGGTGTCAAGATTAGTGGCGTCTTGTGCTACTTTTGTTACAAATTTTGAGGGTGCTGGTGTTAGTTTCTCTTGCGCGTATTTAATCATTGAATAAGTAAAGTAAGTGGGGTTCGCGTAAAACCGCGTTACCCGATGCTCGCGAATAAATGAGGTGTAGCCTGCGGTAAACGGCAATACAACTACAATCAGTAGCAATAAAACAAGGCTCATGGCGAATAAGCGCGACTTTAATTCTGGCCATACTTTTTTAGCCGCTGGCGTATATTGAATGACCAGCCAAGCTGGCAGTAAACCTAATAAAATAGTGCGCAATATAAACACTGGTGTGATTAAGCCAGCCGACTCTTGCACGCTTGTTTGGGCGATATTATCGAGCATGACCACATCAACAATAACGCCGAACGAATCCATATAATAACTAGCTAAGGCAGCCGCAACTAAGAAAAACGCAAGTAGCCAGCGGGTAAGCCGGCCATGACAAATAGCCAGTAAAAACAATACGGTTAGGCTAGTAAAAAACAGCGCGAGCGATAATAAAAACGGAGTATTTGCCAAGGTTAGCGGGTATACGTCTAAAATTCTGCCAAATAGGGCGCGGTTACCCGTGAGCATGATGAACACAGCAACCACAGCAATCATGCGTGTTTGCGTGTTAATACACCGCAGTAATGCGAATGGTTTTTGCAGCAGATTCTTTAAGGTCGTGTGCATATAATTACATTATTCCAATGACTTATTAAATGGCTTAATTTAGAGATTAGCGAGCGGCTTATTGAGCGACTTTGTGAAGCTTAACATGGCCACAATTACAAAAGCGGCAATCCATGTAGACCATAGTGTATGAAACAAAAAATGTGCGCCACGCATTTGCTGCACCCAACCTAAGGTAAAACCAACGCTTAAGCCTAATACAAACACCACAAACGCTTTACTGGGTTTATGTGGCAACCAAAAAACACACAATGCAGCAAGCCACAAACCCACAGTAGCATGCCCAGCAGGAAAGCACTGACCTGCTTTTATACCACTTGGTACAATATCTAATAGCCTGATAAAAGGCGCATAACCACCATAACGCGCAATATCCCAGGGACAGTGTAGTACTGAATAATGTTTAAATAATCCAACTGCACTGCTGATAATAACAAAGGCAACAACGATAAAGCGCAATCGAATACGTAAGCCCTGCCCAAGCATTTTTAATGGATAAATGAGATCTATCAGCACGATGGCGAGTAGCAAGCGCCCAATATGCTTAATCACGTATTTAACATGTTCATGCATAAAATTGTTAGCAAACCAAGTGTCTTTCCATGGAAATTGTTGCGTAGCGGTATTGAAGTAATAATCAGCAATATTTAAGTCGAGATTGGTGAATTGGCCTAACGCTAATATTAAAATCGCACTAGCGAGTAAGGCAATAGTAGACTTTTTGTAAAAGTAAAAAGCAAATACTGGCATGTTTAGTCTTGCCAAATAGGGTCGGCAGCACCACTAATATCAACCCCACCAATACTGCCGCTTGGCGGTGTTAGCCCAAAATGTTGATAGGCTGAAGCGGTGGCTACGCGCCCACGTGGTGTACGCATTAAGTAGCCTTGTTGAATTAAATACGGCTCTAAAACGTCCTCAATGGTGTCGCGCTCTTCGCCGATTGCCGCCGCTAAATTATCTAGTCCTACAGGGCCGCCACCAAATTTTTCTAGCACTGCCTGCAAGAGTTTTCTGTCCATTACGTCAAAGCCTAGTTTATCTACGTCTAACATTAACAACGCAGCATCTGCGATATCTGCTGTAACAATACCGTTTGATTTTACTTGGGCGTAATCGCGCACACGGCGTAGTAATCTGTTGGCAATACGCGGTGTGCCGCGTGAGCGCTTGGCAATTTCAGTAGCGCCTGCATCTTGCATTTCAACCGCTAATAATCCTGCAGAACGGTGCACAATTTTGGCCAGCTCATCATTGGTGTAGAACTCTAAGCGCGACACAATACCGAAGCGATCACGTAGCGGATTAGTGAGCATACCAGCGCGTGTGGTTGCGCCCACCAGCGTAAATGGTGGCAAATCTAGCCGCACAGAACGCGCAGCTGGGCCTTCGCCTATCATAATGTCTAATCTGTAATCTTCCATGGCGGGGTACAAAATCTCTTCAACCACTGGGCTTAAACGGTGAATCTCATCAATAAATAGCACATCGTTTGGCTCTAAATTGGTGAGCAATGCCGCCAAATCTCCCGCACGCTCTAATACTGGGCCTGAAGTTTGGCGCATATTCACGCCCATTTCTTTGGCAATAATATGCGCTAAAGTGGTTTTACCTAAACCTGGTGGGCCAAACAACAATACATGGTCTAGCGGCTCACTGCGCCCACGTGCAGCGTTAATAAAAATCTCTAATTGCTCACGCGCTTTCACTTGCCCCACGTATTCATCTAGCGCTTTCGGGCGTAGTGCGCGCTCTATCGCCTCCTCTTGAGGTAGGTTGGTAGCGGCGATTAAACGGCTGGGGTTCGCGCTAAGGTCGTCTGTTTGTATCATGCGCTGGCAATCTTTTTATAAATGTATTCACGGTTTAGTTTTAAGCTGGCTTACTTTTAAACTTGCGCCAAAGTTTGCGGCAACCCAAGAACAACGGAACGCCAATAATCAGCCATGGCAATAGCGCAACCATCAAAGTAATAATACTGGCAAAGCTTGTGACTATCACATTGCCTGCATTTTTAAGTGCGTCGGCAATGGGTGCAAAAAAGCCTTTTTCAGTCACGCCTTGTTTCGCTTGAAACTGAATATCAATCGCCACCCAATCTGTTTCGTTCGAAAGCGATTTTCTAATGCCGTTTGCGCTATCAATTTGCGCTTGAATTTCAGACAATTTACTTTCAATATCTAAAATATCTTTAATTTTGGCAGGTTGTTCAGCCAGCATTTTACGCAAACGGTCACGTAAATCCGTCGCGTTTTTGAGCCTAGCTTCTACGTCTATCACTGCATCCGTTTTGTCTTCTGAGTCACGTTGGTGTTGCAGTATTTTAGTGGATTTTTCAACACTATTTAAAAAAGCATCAAATTGGGCTGGTGGCACACGCACGCTTAAATAGGCGCTGGCAGGCTGGTTTTCGGTTTCGTTATTAAAGCTTGCGTTAAGCATTTGGCATTGTAAGCTTTCGCAATGTTTTACCGCTGCTTCAAATTGCGCTTTCACATTTGCCGCTTCAGTTTCAACCGTTAAATGATGGCGAAAAGCCAAGTAACGCTTGGTTGTAGTGGCATCTTGCGCGATTTCTGCGTCTGCGGCGGGCGCACTTTCCATACTCTCAGCTGACTTTCTTGCCATGATTGATAACGGGGATTTGGCATATGTAACTTGCGCCCGCTCAGCTTCTTTGCCACAGCCGCTTAAAAATACGCTCAACAACAACAAAATCAGACATTTATTTTTCATCGAATGCGTTCTCTCAATTTTTAGAAAATACTTTTAAGGCCTGCTTAATACCTTCTGAAACACTCAAATCTTTTGCCAAACCTTTT
>JANNBX010000079.1:0-11086 GCA_031385945.1 Methylophilaceae bacterium
GCGGCAACATGCTCAGGCAAATCGCGGCGACCTAAAATACCGCCATGCACTTTTGGGTGCAGCGTTTTCACGCGGCCGTCGAGCATTTCAGCAAAGCCTGTGTAATCGCTGACCTCAATCACCGGGATTTGATTGTCGCGAAACAATTTAGCCGTGCCGCCGGTAGAAAGTATTTCAATGTTAAGTTTATTTAGAGCGGTTGCTAGTTCTAGTATGCCTGTTTTATCAGAAACACTAATGAGTGCGCGTTTGATGGTTGCCATAATTTAAGTCGAGAGTTGAGAGTGGTGAGTAGAGAAGGTAAGACTAATTCAGATTATATTCGGCCATTTTTTTACGTAATGTATTTCGGTTAATACCGAGCATTTCAGCCGTTTTGCTTTGATTGCCACCCACCTTATTTAAGATGTATTCAATAAGTGGCTTTTCAACGCAAGCTATTACCATGTCGTATATGGCATTTGGATGTTCGCCTTCGAGGTGCGTAAAGTAGTCATCCATCGACTCGTTGATGGCTAAAGTAAGTTTGCAGTCGTTATTTTTAATGTCTGGACTCATCTATAAATTTTAAGCAGCAAGTGTGTCGAGTGTTTCTGAGGTTTCGTCAAGCGCATAAACTAGCCGCTCATTTTTGGTTTTTAATTCAGCAAAAAAGTCATTAATGGCATTTAATTGCAACTCAATGGTTTGCAAAGTGTTCATGTTATGCCTGAAATTAGCAGAGCCAGCCAAGCCTTTGGTGTACCAAGAAATATGCTTACGCGCCACGCGCATGCCAGCTAAATCGCCATAAAATCCATATAAATCATTGATATGCTCAAGCATCACCGTGTGAATTTCTTCCACAGTCGGTGGCAATATATGTGTGCCAGTTTTTAAGTAATGCTCAATCTCACGAAAAATCCAAGGGCGGCCTTGCGCCGCACGGCCTATCATCACGGCATCTGCACCAGTGTGTTGTAGCACGTACAAGGCTTTTTCAGGGGTAGTGATGTCGCCATTAGCGATAAGCGGTATTTTAATCGCCTGTTTTACAGCGGCAATTGTGTCATATTCAGCGTCGCCCATGTACAGACAAGCGCGTGTTCTGCCGTGCATGGCCAAGGCTTGCACGCCGAGATCTTCAGCCATTTTGGCAATCTGCACCGCGTTGCGATTTTGTTTATCCCAGCCTGTACGAATTTTCAAAGTTACAGGCACATTCACCGCGCCAACGACTGCTTTTAAAATTTGTGAAACTAAGGGCTCGTCTTTTAACAAAGCGCTGCCAGCCATGACATTGCAGATTTTCTTAGCAGGGCAGCCCATATTGATGTCAATAATTTGCGCGCCATTGTCAACATTATAACGCGCCGCTTCTGCCATCATTTGCGGGTCAGCCCCTGCAATTTGCACTGAAATCGGGTCAACTTCACCTTCGTGATTCGCCCGGCGACGGGTTTTTTCACTGCCATAAAGCAATGAGTTTGAAGTCACCATTTCAGATACTGCCAAACCAGCGCCCAGCTTCTTGCAAAGCTGACGGAAAGGCCTGTCTGTCACACCTGCCATAGGAGCGACGACTAAGTTATTCTTAAGTATGTGATTGCCAATTTGCACGTTGTTTATATTGTTTCTAAATATTAATTTAGGTGAGTTGCTTATTTTATACGCAAATAGCCCGTAATCCTACTAAAAACTAGGGCTTTAATCGTAGCTATTGTAAAATAGCGCCTACTTAAAAACTCAGGCACAACTCACTATGAAATGCGGCATTGTCGGCTTACCAAACGTAGGCAAATCTACTTTATTTAACGCAATTACTAAGGCAGGTATTGCCGCTGAAAACTATCCGTTTTGTACCATTGAGCCAAACGTGGGCATTGTAGAAGTGCCTGATCCGCGCTTACAACCGTTGATTGATATTGTAAAACCACAAAAAACCCAGCCTGCGATTGTAGAGATTGTAGATATTGCAGGTTTGGTTGCAGGTGCTTCAAAAGGTGAGGGTTTGGGCAATAAGTTTTTGGCTAATATTCGCGAAACTGATGCGATTATTCATGTAGTGCGCTGTTTTGAAGATGCTAACGTGATTCATGTGGCCAACAAAATTGACCCGATGTCAGACATTGAAGTGATTAACACCGAGCTCGCTTTGGCGGATATGGAAACCGTTGAAAAAACCTTACAACGCGAAAACAAAAAAGCCAAAAGTGGCGATAAAGACGCAATCGCTCTAGTTGCGGTGCTCGATAAAGTGTTGCCGTGGTTGAATGAAGCCAAGGCTGTGCGTACGCTTGGGCTAGATGACGATGCGTTACAAATACTCAAACCGCTTTGCTTAATTACCGTAAAGCCAGTGATGTACCTAGCCAATGTGGATGAAACTGGCTTTGAAAACAACCCATTATTAGACAAAGTATTAGCACTTGGCAAATTAGAGTCAGCGCCGGTGGTGAGTGTTTGCGCGAAAATTGAGGCTGAAATTTCAGAGCTGGAAGATGATGATAAGCTCATGTTTTTAAGCGAGTTAGGCCTAGATGAGCCAGGTTTAGACCGTTTGATTCGTGCTGCTTACACACTACTTGGTTTGCAAACTTATTTCACCGCTGGTGTGCAAGAAGTACGTGCTTGGACCGTGAAAAAAGGCGCAACCGCACCGCAAGCAGCGGGTGTAATTCATACTGATTTTGAACGTGGTTTTATTCGTGCAGAAGTGATTCAGTATGATGAATACGTAAAAAATAAAGGCGAGCAAGGCAGTAAAGAAGCAGGGAAAATGCGCTTAGAAGGTAAAGAATATATTGTGCAAGATGGTGACGTGATGCACTTTAGGTTTAATGTTTAGTGAAAGATTGAAAGATTAGTTTTAAATTTACTTTGTGTCATTCCGTGCTTGACACGGAATCCAGTGCCGTAACGCCGCTGGATTCTGATTTGCATCGGAATGACGAGATTAAGTAAAGTAGGACGAGTCTCTGAACTAACGCACAACTAGGTTTAGTCTAGTGGCGGTGGCGCAACTTTGAGCAGTTCTTCAATGGTTGTTGTGCCATCAATCACTTTCTCAAGCCCGTTTAGCATCAGCGGTTGCATGCCTTCTTGATACGCCATTTCTTTGATTTTGCCTAAATTGGCTTCTTGCGTAATGAGCTTTTTAATCGCGGGTGTTACGGTGAGCATTTCATAAATACCATTTCGCCCACGGTAGCCAGTCATGCGGCAGTCTAGGCAGCCAACAGCATGGTAAACCGTTGCTGGTTTAGGTACTTTCCAAGGGTGCGTAAGTGAGTGCCAAATATCGTCATCTACATGACCTGGCTCTTTGCAGCTTTCACACAGCGTACGCACCAAACGCTGCGCCATCACGCCCAACAAAGTTGAGTTAATTAAATAGCTTGGCACACCTAAATCAAGCAGACGGGTAATGGCAGATGGCGCGTCATTAGTGTGCAATGTAGATAGCACCAGATGCCCTGTGAGTGAAGCCTGTGTTGCCATTTCTGCCGTCTCACCATCGCGAATCTCACCGACCATAATAATGTCAGGGTCTTGGCGGAGCAGGGTGCGAATGCCGTCTGAAAAGCCTAAATCAATATTGGTTTGCACTTGCATTTGATTAAACGCAGGCTCAACCATTTCAATGGGGTCTTCAACCGTACAAACGTTGACTTCAGGCTGGGCGAGTTGTTTGAGTGTGGAATAAAGCGTAGTCGTTTTGCCAGAGCCAGTAGGCCCCGTGACCAGCACAATACCGTTCGGGTTTTTGGTCCATTTTTGCCAATCGTCCGATTGTTTTTGGCTAAAACCCAGTTGCACAAAATCTTTCACCAAGTTTTCGGGTGTAAAAATACGCATCACCAGCTTTTCGCCAAACGCTGTTGGCATGGTTGATAGCCGTAATTCGATTTCCACGCCATCGGGCGTAATGGTCTTAATACGGCCATCTTGCGGGCGGCGTTTTTCGACCATATCCATACGACCCAGCAATTTAATGCGGCTGGTAATGGCATTCATAATGTTACTGGGTAGCTGGTAAACCTGATGTAAAACGCCATCAATTCTAAAGCGCATAGTACCAACATCACGCCTAGGCTCTAGGTGTATGTCACTCGCGCGTTGTTCAAACGCATATTTGAATAACCAATCCACAATGTTGACGACATGTTGCTCGTTGGCATCTAAGTTTTTATCTTTGCCCAGCTCAACTAATTGCTCAAAGTTTTGCACGCCAATAATCTGGCCAGCTTTGGCAATGTTGGCAGAGTTGATAGAGGCGGCTAGGTTGTAAATTTCAGGCAAATAACGGTTAATTTCGAGCGGATTTGCCACTACGATGGTTATTTTTTTCTTTAACAACCGTTCAATATCAGGAATCCATTCCAGTGCGTATGGGTCAGCGGTTGCAATAATCGCTTCATCTTTGGTGAGCTTAACTGGCATGATTTTCAGCCGCTCAGCATAACCCTTAGACATGATTTGCGCAGCAGATGTGAAGTCTAACTTAAGTGGATCAACATGGTAAAACTCAAGACCAGAGCGCTTGGCAAGCCAACGGCTTAAAGCATCTACGGTTAAGTTAGTGAGTGGTGTGCGCAAGTTTTTCCATTTTTGCTCGCCAATCACTACCATGGGGTGCAGGTTTGAGCTGTCTAGTTTACGGTCATTAAACAAGCGTTCAGCTTGCGATTTATCAATCATGCCTTCACTCACCAGCATGCGTAACAAATCGCCTAAATTAAGTTTACCAATGTGTGATCTTGGTATTGGTCTTGTTTCTGTTTGTGCATCTGCTTTGCTGTCTGATTGATTATTGCTAGTGCTCATTGTCATCCTAAACGATAAATTCGATGATGATAGATTCGCTTAATGTGTTGCAAAGCGCATGCTTAAATCAATGGCTTGTACATGCTTGGTAATACCGCCGATTGAAATACGGTCAACGCCAGTTTCAGCGATTTCACGCACATTTTCAAGTGTAATGCCGCCAGATGCTTCTAATAGTGCGCGTTTGCTATTTAACTTGACCGCTTCAAGTAATAAAGCTGGCGCAAAGTTATCAAGTAGTACGCTTTTAGCGCCGGCACTAAGCGCCTCTGTTAATTGGTTTAAGTTTTCAACTTCAATTTGCACTGTAACATCAGGCTGCTCGGCTTGTATTTTAAAAGCAGCGTTTAGCGCTGCACCAATACTGCCGCAAGCCATAATGTGGTTTTCTTTGATTAAAATACCATCATATAAACCAATGCGTTGATTTAAACCACCACCCACGGTAACAGCATATTTTTGCGCTAGCCGCATATTGGGTATAGTTTTGCGCGTGTCTAAAATACGTGCTTGTGTGCCTGCAATCGCATCAACATAGTTTTTAGTAGTCGTTGCCGTGGCTGAAAGTGTTTGCAAAAAATTGAGTGCAACACGCTCAGCTGTTAATAAGCTGCGTGCATAACCAGATACAAAACAAAGCGTTTGATTAGGCACAACTAGGCTGCCTTCAGCCACATGCCATTCAATTTCGCTGCGTGCATCAACTTGTTTAAACACCTCGTTAACCCAATCAATACCACATATTATCGCAGGCTCACGGCTAATAATAGACGCGCTGGCTGGCGTAAGTGCATTAATTAAATGGGCAGTTAAGTCTTTATTACGGCTATTTTGATCTCCGCAATCGGTATTACTTAAATCTTCTTGTAACGCAGTAGCAACTTGCATGGGAATTTTAGCAAGTAATACTGGACTAAGCGTTGCGGCTAGATTTTTTGGCGTTAAATTATGCATGTAAGCGTTTAGTGTTGAGGTTGGCAAAACGTAAAGGTGCTGCTTTAATGAGTTAGTCAGCGTTTTACAATATAATAGAGTTAATAATAAACAAAAGCCATCAATAAGCGGTTTTCTCACACAGCTACAATCACTATAAGACTTCACACAATGAAATTACTGTACTCATTAACCAGCCCTTACGCCCGCAAAATCCGTGTGGTTGCGCTTGAAAAACACATCGAAATTGAGTTGCAACTTGTTAATCTGGCTGACGCTGATTGCCCGATTAACCAGCATAACCCGCTCGGTAAAATACCTGTTTTAATTTTAGATGACGACAGTCATTTATACGACTCTAGAGTGATTGCTGAGTATTTAGACCACCGCACCCCTGTGGCTAAGCTACTACCGCAAGAACACACAGCTAAAATACAAGTTCGCCGCTGGGAAGCGCTTGCAGATGGCGTGTGCGATGCGGCGGTAATGGCGATGAATGAGGGCAGGCGCGTTGAAGCAAAGCGCGATGAAGCCGTAATTGATAAGCAAATGGCGAAAGTCACACGTGGTTTAAAAGTCTTAAACGACGAGCTGGGCGAAAATAAATGGTGCGTAGGCAATGCACTCAGCTTAGCTGATATTACGTTGGGCTGTGTATTGGGCTGGCTAGAGTTACGCTTTACCGATTTAGCTTGGAAAGAAACGCATAAAAACCTCGCTAAGCACTATTTAATGATGCAAAAGCGCCCATCATTTAAAGAAACAGCACCGCCGAAAGCTTAATCAAGCAATACGGCTTTTGCTTAAATATGCTGCGGCGGCAACTAATGCTTGCTCTTACATTAAATCGCTTGGGTGATAATGCCACCGAACCTTTTTACTATACGGCAGCGGTGATAATGCCACCGCCTAAGCAAACATTACTCTCATAAACCACTGCTGATTGCCCCGGCGTAATAGCCCACTGCTTTTGCCCAAAGCGAATATCAGTGCTAGTTGCGTCTAAGCGGTCAATTTCACACGGCGCATCTGGCTGGCGATAACGCGTTTTGGCGGCATATACCCAGTTGGTGCGTGGTTTATCTTCTTCAGTATCACCAGCAATCCAGTGGATTTGATCGGCAATTAAGCCGTCATTTAATAATAACGGGTGGTCATGGCCTTGCACAACCGTCAAAATGTTGCGCTCCATATCTTTAGCCGCTACAAACCATGGCTCACCATTACTCTCACGGCTACCGCCGATTTTTAAGCCTTGCCGTTGGCCTAACGTGTAATACATTAAGCCCTCATGCTCGCCTACCGTTTTACCCTCAGGTGTTTGCATAAAACCTGGCTCACGTGGCAAATAGCGTTGTAAAAACTCTTGAAAAGGCCGCTCGCCAATAAAGCAAATACCTGTTGAGTCTTTCTTTTCAGCGTTAATTAAACCGTGCTGACGGGCAATTTCACGCACTTCACGCTTTAATAATTTACCAAGTGGGAAAAGCGTTTTTGATAACTGCGCTTGATTTAAACGATGCAAAAAGTAGCTTTGGTCTTTAGTGCCATCTTCTGCTTTAAGAAGTTGAAACTTGCCTGCTTGTAATGGATTTTCACGCACTTGTGCATAATGCCCTGTTGCGATTAAATCAGCGCCCAAGCCAATAGCATGGTCAAGAAACGCTTTAAATTTAATCTCAGCATTGCATAGAATATCGGGGTTAGGCGTGCGGCCTGCTTTGTATTCGCTCAAAAAGTTAGCAAATACGCGGTCTTTGTATTCCGTACTAAAGTTAACGGCTTCAATATCAATGCCAATTTTGTCAGCAATCGATACAGCATCAATTAAGTCTTGCTTGCTTGAGCAATACTCATCGGTGTCGTCATCTTCCCAGTTTTTCATAAACAAACCGGTGACGTCGTAGCCTTGTTGCTTTAACAACAGGGCTGTCACGGAGGAATCTACGCCACCAGATAAACCTACAATTACTTTTTGTTTCATAAAATTAAAACCTTGCAGTTAAATAGCATCGCAGTTGCGATGATCGTTGCACGAATATTTTTTAAACCGTCATTCTGAGTGATAGTGAAATGGAGAGTTACAAATGCATCACTGTTTCTAAAGGATAAATATTACCCGCCAAATAATCTTCTGCGCATTTCAACACTTGCGGGCTACGCAACAAATGTGCATTTTCACGCATGGTATCTATGCTCATCCACACTGCGCGAATGATGCCATCATCTAGCTTTTGATTCGGCTGGTGTTTGCTTGCTAAGCCAATATAAGCAAAGCGTAGGTAAGTCGTGTCGTTATGTTCGTGCTTCCAGTGGTAAATGCCTAGCAAACTTTGTGGGGTAAAGGTATAGGCGGTTTCTTCATTACACTCGCGTATCACCGCCTGAATCAAGCTCTCATTATCTTCCAAATGCCCCGCAGGCTGGTTAAAACGGTTGCCGCGCTCGGTGTGTTCTTCAACCAATAAAAATTGATTGTTTTCAAACACAATTGCCGCAACTGTTACGTGCGGTTTCCATTGGTGATGATTCATAAGACTATTTTACCGCAAAAGCGAATCAAAGCGCGCCAAATAGCTTGGGGAATAACCCCGCTAAGCCTTTAGCGATGGATTCTACTGCCATGGCAGTCAATATTAAGCCCATCAGCCGCGTAATAATGTTAATGCCAATAGTGCCTAAATTAAGCGCGATATTAGATGAAAGCCGCAGTACTATCCACACCAATAAACAAACTATAAATATTGGCAGCACCATCGACAAATGGCCAATTAAGCCGCCGCTAGCCTCGGCCGCGATAATAATGGTACTGATTGCCCCCGGCCCTGCTAGTAACGGAATACTGATAGGGAATACTGCAATGACTTCACGCTCAGCCATGGCGGCGGCTTCATCGCTGGTTTGGTTGCTAGGTTTGGCGTACATCATGTTAATGGCGTTGAGTAACACTAAAATACCGCCACCCACTTGGAATGACGGTATACCAATACCAAAAAAGTGTAGGGCTTGATCACCAAAAAAGGCCGCAAGGGTGAGGATCATAAATACCGTTAGGCCAGCGATACGCGCAGTTTTATTGCGCTCTACTCTAGGCCAGTGATGTGTGGCATTGATAAAAATAGGCAGGCAACCAAAGGGGTTTACAATCGCAAATAAGGCAATGCCTGTTTTAAGTAAAAATGCAAAATCGAGCATATTGGGGTATCCAGTTAAGCCTTTATTCAAAGATACTATTTTGTATAGTTGCAGGTTATCGTTTAGTATCTAACTCTGCATATTTTACTTTAAATTACACTTGAGTCACTGCAATTGAAACCACTGTATTTAGCCTCAAAATCACCTCGTCGTGCTGAAATCTTACAAAATTTAGCGTATACATTTACTGTAATTACCCCCGATATTGATGAGTCAGTTAAGCCGTATGAGCCACCCCACGCCTATGTGCTAAGGCTATGTGCTGAAAAAGCGCAGGCAGGCATTCTCCTGTTAGGTGCAGATTTAGCTAGCCAGTCGATTATTTTAGCGGCAGATACAACCGTGTGTGTAGATGACGATATTTTAGGTAAACCCGACAATACAGAGCATGCAGTTGCGATGTTGCAAAGCTTAGAAGGCCGCTCTCACGTAGTACATACGGGCGTGGCGGTGGCGGCTAATGGTGAAATTAAAACAGCGATTAGCACAACACGTGTATGGATGCGCTCGCTGACGGATGACGAAATAAACGCTTATGTAGCCACAGGTGAGCCCATGGATAAAGCAGGCAGTTACGGTATACAAGGCTTGGGTGGTGCGTTTGTGACGCGCATTGACGGCAGCTACACTGGTGTAATGGGCTTGCCAGTATTTGAAACCCTACAATTATTAGATGCATTATTATTGAGTAAAACGCCATGATTAACAAAAACGTCAATGAAATTTTAATTAACGTAACCCCGCAAGAAACCCGTGTTGCAGTCATGGAGCAGGGCGTTGTGCAAGAAATTCACATTGAGCGCGCCACACAGCTGGGCGTGGTGAGTAATGTGTATCGCGGTGAAGTGGTGCGTGTATTACCTGGCATGCAATCTGCCTTTATTGAAATCGGCCTTGGCCGTGCGGCATTTTTACATGTGGCAGATGTGATGGATTGTAATTTAGACGACGTGCAAAAGCCGATTCAGCAAGTATTGCACGAAGGACAATCGTTAATCGTGCAGGTGATCAAAGAGCCAATCGGCACTAAAGGCGCAAGGCTCACAACGCAAATTAGCATCGCTGGGCGCTTCTTGGTGTTTTTGCCGCAGCAAGCCCACATTGGCGTCTCGCAACGTATTGAAGATGAAGCCGAGCGTGAAGTTTTAAAGAATCGGTTAACGAATCTTTTGCCCGCAGATAATAAGGCGGGTTATATCATACGCACCATGTGTGAGGCAGTCAGTGACGCAGAGTTGTTGGCTGATATTGATTATTTGAATAAAGTTTGGCAAAACATTCAAGCGCAAAGTGTGAACGCTAAACCGCGCACATTGGTGTTTCAAGATTTGAACTTGCCCATGCGATTATTACGCGATGTGGTGACTGAAAACACTGAACGCGTACTGGTTGATTCGCGCGAAACATATCAAAAGCTTATTGCGTTTGCCGAAATTTACGCAAGCAACGCGCTTAGCCGCATAGAGCATTACCACTTAGACCGCCCCATGTTTGATATTTACAACATGGAGTTTGAAATTGAGCGCGCATTAGCTAAAAAAGTAGAGCTCAAATCAGGTGGTTATTTAATTTTTGATCAAACCGAAGCCATGACCACGGTAGACGTGAATACTGGTAGTTTTGTATCTGGCCGCAGTTTGTCTGACACTATTTTTAAGACTAATTTAGAAGCCGCACAGTGTATTGCAAGGCAGTTACGCTTGCGAAATTTAGGCGGCATTATTATCATTGATTTTATTGACATGATAGATGACGCACAGCGCGAAGTGGTGTTAAATGAGCTACAAAAAGATTTAAACTTAGACCGTGCACGCATCAGCGTACATGGTTTTTCAGCGCTCGGTTTAGTAGAAATGACGCGCAAACGCACCCGTGAAAGTTTAGCGCATGTGCTCTGCGAGGCTTGCCCTGCTTGTGAGGGTCGTGGTGAAATTAAAACGGCACAAACCGTTTGTTACCAAATTTTTAGAGAGTTATTACGTAACTCACGGCAATTTAGTGTGAAAGAATTTAAGTTATTGGCTTCATCTAAAGTGATTGATTTACTGTTAGAAGAGGAAGCGCAAAACCTAGCGAACTTATGTGATTTTATGGGTAAACCCGTAGCATTACAGGTTGAAACACAGTACGCACAAAATACTTATGACATTGT
>JANNBX010000119.1:0-10149 GCA_031385945.1 Methylophilaceae bacterium
ACCCCTTCCCATCTCGAACAGGGCCGTGAAACGAACCAGCGCCAATGATAGTATGCTTTTTGCATGCGAAAGTAGGTCACCGCCAAGCTATTTATATTTGTTAGCGATTCATCTCGTTAACACCCATAAAGCCCTTTCTATTAAAGTAGTGAGGGCTTTATGCTTTGTAGGAATCGATATAGCCTCCACTAAATAATATTAGTTGGAGGCTTTTTGTTTTTGTTAGACCCATTTACTTGTAACATAAGTTATGGTTTTTTAATTACAAACGCGGTATAGTCAACTGTGATATTCGAGAGACATTAGCTATGAAAAAGGTCATTTTGTATTTTGCGATTTTTGTTTTTTGCACACCTTATTTTTCTCATGCAGATAGTTCTACTTTGACTTGTAATAAGATCATGCAAAATAATTGTAAAGAGAACAGCCTTATTCGTAGTGCTGTTGAAGAGCCATTAGTACGAACTAATCAGAAGCAAGATGATTTAAAGCATGGACAGCTTGAGTCTGAATTGAGCGCATTTAGAAAGTATGATGTGTTAACCGGTGGTAATCAAAACGAGACGTTTTTAACTAGAGTTAAAAAAGATGATTTTTTAACCCGTGGGCAAGAGGAAGATGTAGAGCTGAAAAGAGGCAAGCGAGATGCTGATTTAGTGTACACCGCTGTTACAGACCATTTGGTAATGAATAGACGATTTGATGAGCTTGAACGCGGGGCTGTTACAGAAGATTTAAGTCAAAATCGCAGAAATGATGAACTGAGGCGCGGCGTAGAAGACGAACCTTTAAGTCGTTGCAACTAGGTTTTATATTTATTCAACAACTAAGTCTGGTACGTAATTAAATGCAATACGCATGGGCGCATTAGCCAAGCCGCCATGTGCGCCCGCAAAATAGATGGTATTCTTACCGTATCTCAAGTTTAAGACATCAAGTGCATCATTGAGTTTAGTTTCTGATAGGCTTGGTTTTTGTGCAAACAAATCGTAACTTACTTCGCTTGAGTTATTTAACCCGCCGAAGTTTACGCCTACTGCTACAGGTTGATAGTTAGAGTCTATATTTTTTAAATGTTGTAATAGCGTTTCTAGCGTTTCTGTCAGCTTTAGCGTATTGTCGGTGGCTAATAATCCACTCTCATTATAAAAACGTTTAACATCATAGGTCTTCAGGTGCCGAAATTTGATCTTCACACTGACATGTGTAGTTAATAGTTCGTAGCTTCTCATGCGGGTAGCAGCTTTTTGGAGCAAGCGGTGTAAAACTGCTTTAGCGCCTACAATATTGCGTTGTTCTGGTGGCAAAACATGCGAATGACCTAAATTGCTGCGTCCATTTTTAACGTAATAAGGCTCAAGACCACGCAATTTCTCAAAAAATCGTTCGCCCTCAATACTGCCCCAAGCTGCACGTAATTGTTGTTTGTTAGCTGCATACAATTGTTGTATCGTGGTGATGCCATAGCGTTGTAAACGTGCTTCCATTTGGCTGCCGATTCCAGTTAAATCACGCAGTTTTAGACTGTAAAGTTTTTCTGGGATGTCGGAATCTTCAATGACCACACAGCCATCTGGTTTTTGCATATTAGACGCAAGTTTAGATAAAAAAATGTTGGGAGCAATGCCGATTGAGCTTCTGATAAAAGGATATTGCTCGTTGATTTGGTGTTTAATTTTAGCGGCTAGTTTCAGCGCGTTATCTTTAAGCTGTTGGCTACCTGTTAAAAAGCATACCATTTCGTCGATGGATAATACTTTTTCGACGTGTGTGCAGCTTTCTACAATCTCAATTAGTTTGTGATGAAATTGCACATAAAGCGGAGGACGTGCTTCTATGAAGATAATATCTTTGCAGAGTTTTCTTGCATCGCGTACGCTCGTACCTGTTTTTACACCAAAAGCTTTGGCTTCATAACTTGCGGCAATACAACATGTGGTTTCGGCCATGACGGCTAAAATGCCAATTGGTTTGCCACGCAGCTCGGGGCGTAACTGCTGCTCTACAGATGCATAGTAGGAGTTAAAGTCTACATAAAGTGCATTTAGAGACATGCTAACCTATTGTTTTACATATATCAGTTTATCAGTATCAAAACCTAACAACTTTGCCTTAGAAATAAGGTGCTGTTTGATTGGATAGGCTAATTGTGGCGTACGCGAGAGTATCCATAAATAGTCTTTATCCGGACCGCTCACCATTGCGTAGTTGTAGTAAGGTTTATCTAGCTCAATAATGTTGTAAGCACCATAAAATGGACCAAAAAAAGATACTTTTAATTTACCAATGGTCGGTTTGCCAGCGACTAGATCTTCAATAAAGTAGGCCTTACCTTCAGCTTCTTCCCATTCTTTTTTTTCTGCGTTATAACCACGGTTAATTACCTTTAAGCCACCATCATCACGTTTGCTATAGTTTGCAGTCACTTGTTCTAGGTTGCGCTCAAAGCTATGGTCTAGGCGCACTACTTCATACCACTTACCTAGATATTGATCTGGATCAAACTCCACCACGGGTATATTATCAGCCTTACCCATGCAGGCGGCCAACAAGGTGAACAATAGTAAGAAAAATGATTTTTTCGCTAAGAAATTCATAAGGACGTTATTCTAAACTTTCGGTTTTAAATTGAGTAAATCAGCGTCAGTAAGCCAACGCCATTCTCCTAATTTGAGGTTATTTGTTAAGTGAAGTTCACCAATTTGTATGCGGTGTAGATTTTCTACACGATTACTGACCGCAGCCATCATCCGTTTGACTTGATGATATTTGCCTTCACCTAAAGTCATGTGGATGACTGTGTCGTTAACTTTTTTGCAAGCGAGTGCAGCTACAGTTGCTGGGTCATCGACTAGCTTAACGCCTGCTAATAATGCAGCAATTTGTGCATCATCAACCGCGTGTTTACAGGTGACTTCATATACTTTTGGTACTTTATGTTTAGGTGAACTCATACGGTGAATGAATTGGCCGTCGTCAGACAGTAGTATTAAGCCAGTAGTGTCTTCATCAAGCCTACCGATACACTGCACTTCACGCTCAACAAGCGGGCGCGGCAGCAGACTATAAATACTGGGGTGATGAATGGGTTTATGTGAGCATTCATAATTAGCAGGTTTGTTGAGTACTAAATACGACTTTTCACGGTATTGCCATGACTCATTATTTACGGTGAAGTGTAAGTCTTGGAGTGAAAAATCAGTGCTTGGGTCGTCACATGGCTCGCCATTCACAGTTATTTCATCGTTGTAAATCATCAGGCGCACAGTTTTACGTGAACCGAAGCCTTGAGTATGGAGTATTTTTTCTATGATCATAAGCGCTATTTTACGACTTTATGAAACAAAAAAAGACCGCATTTGCGGTCTTTTTGAAAATATAAAAACTTATTCTTTGCTGATAAATTTGTAGGCTAATGCCCCAATGATTGCGCCAATAATAGGCGCTAACCAAAATAACCATAATTGATCTAACCAAGGGCCGCCTGCAATCAACGCTGGGCCTGTGCTGCGGGCTGGGTTAACAGAAGTATTGGTCACAGGAATGCTGATTAAATGGATGAGTGTGAGTGTAAAGCCAATGCCAATTGGTGCGAAACCTGCGGGTGCGCGTTTATCGGTGCAGCCCATGATGATAAACAAAAACATGGCCGTTAAAGCAACTTCAATTGTAAAGCCAGCCCACATGCTGTAGCCACCAGGAGAGTGCTCACCGTAGCCGTTCGATGCTAAGCCTGCGCTTAAATCAAAGCCGGCTTTACCTGAAGCGATGCAGTACAACAATGCCGCTGCTAAAGTAGCGCCAATCACTTGAGCCGTGATGTAATACGGTAATTCTGCAGCTTTAAAACGCCCACCAGCAGCTAGACCAATTGATATAGCAGGATTTAAATGACAGCCTGAAATATGACCGATGGCGTAAGCCATGGTTAATACGGTAAGCCCGAATGCGAACGAAACGCCTAATAAGCCAATGCCGACGCCAGGAAAAGCGGCGGCGAGTACCGCGCTGCCGCAACCACCGAACACCAGCCAAAAAGTGCCGATTAGCTCGGCCATTGCACGTTTTGATAAAGACATGATGTGGTTCCTTCTCATATTGAATTGTTGGAATAGCGAAAAGAATTTACCTGCAAATAGATTTTGCTTCAACCTTATTTTTGTAAAGGATGATTAAGTTTTAATGTGATTTTGCTTTGTATTTACTTGGTTTAGCTGCCTTGTATTGCGTATTCTTCGGCTGATTTCACTATTTTCAAAGGTATAATATTGTATATAAGGAGCAAGCCGTGACCACACCATTATTACAAACTAGCCTTACCTCATTGACGCGTATCCATCAGGGTAAAGTGCGCGATATTTACGCCATTGACGACAAAACCATGTTGCTGATTAGCACAGATAGGCTTTCGGCATTTGACGTGATTTTACCAACAGGTATTGCCAATAAAGGCGCGATGCTCACGCAAATGGCCAACTTTTGGTTTGAAAAACTTGAAAGTATTGTGCCGAACCACCTAACGGGTATTGCGCCAGAAACGGTAGTCAAAACGGAGGCTGATATAAAACAACTAGGTAGCCGCGCAGTAGTGGTGAAGCGCTTAAAAGCCTTGCCGATAGAGGCGATTGTGCGTGGTTATTTGGTGGGTAGCGGTTGGAAAGAATATAAAGAAAAAGGTACGGTTTGCGGTATTGGATTGCCTGCAAATTTACAATTGGCTCAAAAGCTGCCAGCGCCTTTATTTACGCCATCTTCAAAAGCTGCGGTAGGTGAGCATGATGAGAATATTTCATTGCAACAATGTGCTGATTTAATTGGTGCTGATATGGCCGAACAAGTCGCCAAAGTATCGATTGCGCTTTATACCGCCGCAGCTGAATATGCGCTGACACGCGGCATTATTATTGCAGATACTAAATTTGAATTTGGGCTCGATGAAAACGGCGTTTTGCATGTGATGGATGAAGTGCTCACGCCAGATTCTTCACGCTTTTGGCCGCTTACTAGCTATCAAGTCGGTAGCAACCCGCCCAGTTTTGACAAACAATATGTGCGCGATTGGCTAGAAAGCATTCACTGGAATAAAGCACCGCCAGCGCCAGTTTTGCCAGATGACGTAGCGCAAAGAACTAGTGAAAAATATATGGAAGCCTTTGAATTGTTAACGAGCAAGGCGTTAAGCGTTTGACTTGGCAAGGTTTTAAAAAACAGTTAACCGCAATTGCAGCTAAGCTTAAAGCGGAGTTTTTGTTTTATCAGGCACTGCAAAAACACCCACAAACACCAAAATTAGCTAAAGTTTTATTGTGGCTCGCTATTGGGTATTTGTTAATGCCGTTTGATTTAATACCCGACTTTTTGCCAGTAATTGGTCAATTAGATGAGTTGGTAATTATTCCTGCTTTGCTTTATTTTGCATTAAAACTGACACCACCAAGTGTTATTGAGATCTGTAGAGCAGCCGCTAACAATAAACCAACTTAACATTATTAGCCATTACGCACATTGCGCAATCATTTTGTTACAAGTGCTCGCGATGATACTTCTAAGTTATAATCGCACAAATTTTATTTTTACCTTTTAGGAAGCTTTCATGTCTTTAAACCAAGTGCCATCTGGCTTAGATTTACCCAATGACTTCAACGTTATTATTGAAATTCCAATGCAGGGTGACCCTGTTAAATACGAAGTAGATAAAGACAGCGGCGCGATTTTTGTAGATCGCTTTATGGGTACTGCTATGCAATATCCTACCAATTACGGCTACATTCCGCACACTTTGGCAGATGATGGCGACCCTGTTGACGTATTGGTGATGACACCAGTGCCGTTGATTCCAGGCGTGGTGGTACGTTGCCGTCCACTTGGTGTGTTGTTAATGGAAGATGAAGCGGGTATGGACGCCAAAGTATTTGCCGTGCCAGTGCCTAAAGTTTGTGGTTTATATGGCCATTTATCGAGCCACAACGATGTTTCAACTTGGCGTTTAGAAATGATTTCGCACTTTTTTGAACATTACAAAGATTTAGATAAAGGTAAGTGGGTAAAAATCAATGGTTGGGGTGATATTGACGCGGCACGTAAAGAAATTATGGATGGCGTTGAAAATTATAAAAATGCAGAAATTAAACCGGCTTTTTAGGTTAAATTTATTAGAGGCTAAATCAGTATTTTAAGCCACGTTGCTAATAGAGCAACATTATAAAAAGGTAGCTACTAAGCTACCTTTTTTTATGATGTTTCCGGTTTTCCAGTTTTTATGATTTTATGATTTTTTCAGTTTTTATTTCTTTATATTGATTGCGCTTTTTTAACCACGGCGCACAGCAATTGTGCAGACATTTATAACGTCAACAACAAACGCGTCAGCATTGCATGCGTCATGTCTAGTAATTCGATGGTGTGTAAAGCGTATTTAATCTCCACATTTAGTCGCTAGATATCCATACTAAGGCTTATTTGTTGCGCCTATTTGGTGACTGGTGCAGATGTTGCTTAGCTTAAAACATAATTTTAAAAAAAGGTGTTTTATGACTAGCGAAAATCAATTACAACAGAGTTTAAAAGCGAATATTCGCTATTTAGGTAAAGTGCTAGGTGAAACGATTAAATTAAAAGATGGCGAAGCTACTTATGATTTGATTGAGAGTATACGCAAAGCGGCCGTTAAGTTTCATCGAGAAAATGACCAAGATGCCACTTTGTTACTGGAAAAGCTGTTAAAAAACCTCACGCCACAGCAAACGATTTCTGTGGTGCGTGCATTTAGTTACTTTAAGCATCTAGTAAATATTGCTGAGGACTTATTTGCACATCAGCAAGCAAGACGTAATGAAGATAACTTAACGCCTGGCATGCTAGCGCACTCTATAGATGAAATTGCACGTAAAAACTTGCCATTTGCCACGATTGAAAGTTTCTTCAAAGATGCGCTTATTTCCCCTGTATTAACGGCGCACCCTACTGAGGTGCAACGTAAAAGTATTTTAGACACAGAGCATAATTTATCTTTTTTACTAGCTGAGCGCGCTAATTTGGTTTCAAAAAGAGAGATTGAGCACAACGATTTATTGATTCGTGGTGCTGTGAGCTCGTTGTGGCAAACACGTATTTTAAGGTTTTCTAAATTAACGGTAGTGAATGAAATTGAAAACGCACTGAGCTATTACAAAACAACTTTTTTGGAAGTGATCCCAGAAATTCTGCAAGATCTAGAGCGTGATATCAATAAGCAATATGCCAAAGAGCTAGATAAGCCTTTTCAATTACCCAGCTTTTTGCACATGGGGAGCTGGATAGGTGGTGACCGCGATGGCAACCCATTTGTGAACGGGGCAACCTTAACGCAAGCGGTTGATATGCAAAGTGCAAGTGCATTTATGTTTTATTTAAAAGAGGTAGATGCGCTACGTCGTGAGCTTTCAGTTTCTTCTCGCTTGAATGGCGTCAGTATGGACGTGCTAGACATGGCAAAGCAATCGTTCGATCAATCACCTCATCGTTTAGATGAGCCATATCGTCTAGCTTTAAACGCCATTTATGACAGAGTTGTGGCTACTGCAAAAGAGCTACTACCACAGTTGGAGTTAAGAGATAGTAGCCACAATGCACGTGTTTATGCCAGCGCCGATGCATTTTTGACAGACTTGAATGTGTTGGTTGATTCACTCAAAGAGTTTGGTGGAGGTGACTTAATCTATCCACGCATTGGCAAGCTTACTAAGGCGATTGAAACGTTTGGCTTTCACTTGGCTACTATTGATATTCGCCAGTCATCTGATGTGCATGAGGCCGTGATTAAAGAGTTGCTTCATAAAGCTGGCTACGATTTTGATTACGATGAATTACCAGAAGAAGAAAAAATTGAAACCTTGCTGAGCGAGCTTAAGCAACCACGGTTATTGTTTTCGCCCTATCAGCAATATTCTGAGCTGGTACACACCGAAATTAATGTGCTGAATAAAGCCCGTGAAATGCGTAAGCGTTTTGGTGAGCGTACGGTGAAGCAATATATTATTTCACACACTGAAACCTTATCAGACTTATTAGAAGTAGCCTTATTGCAAAAAGAAACAGGCTTGCTAAAAGGCGTGTGGGGCTCGCAAAAAATTCAGCTAGATTTAAATATCGTGCCGCTATTTGAAACCATTGCCGATTTGCGCCATGCGCCCATGATTATGGGCCAATTTTTAAGCTTACTTGGTGTGCGGCATGTGTTGCGTAACCAAGGTAACGAGCAAGAAATTATGCTGGGTTACTCTGACAGCAACAAGGATGGTGGCTTTTTAACCTCTAACTGGGAGTTGTACAAAGCGGAAGTTTCACTGGTAGAGCTGTTTGGGCAAGCTAAAATTAAGTTACGTTTATTTCATGGTCGTGGTGGTACGGTTGGCCGTGGTGGTGGGCCAACGTATCAAGCGATTATGGCGCAACCACATGGCACGGTAGATGGGCAAATACGCCTAACTGAGCAGGGTGAGATTATTGCTAACAAATATTCTGATCCTAAAGTTGGACGTCAGCACTTAGAAACACTAATTGCCGCTACCATTGATGCGACGCTTCTACCGCAGAGTGCATTTGATACCGATAAGTATCGTGCATTTGAAACAGTGATGGAAAATTTATCTACTACCGCAATGACGACTTATCGTAGCTTAGTTTATGAAACACCTGGTTTCGCTGAATACTTTTTTAGCGCTACGCCTATTTCAGAAATCGCAGAATTAAATATCGGTAGCCGCCCAGCTGCTAGAAAAGCCACGCGACGAATTGAAGATTTGCGCGCTATTCCTTGGGGGTTTTCATGGGGGCAAAGCCGCTTGCTACTGCCCGGCTGGTTTGGTCTAGGTAGTGCCATTCACCAATATTTACATGCAGATGAAGGCTTGACTGAGGCGCGCACGCAAATGCTACGTGAGATGTTAGAAAGCTGGCCGCTCTTTAAAACATTGATTGCCAATGTTGATATGGTGCTAGCAAAAACCGATTTAGTCGTGGCAAGGCATTATGCACATTTAGTGACCGATAAAAAACTGCGTGAGTCTATTTTTAGCAGAATAGCGCGTGAGCATGCACGCACAACTGATGCGCTGAATTTATTGCTAGGTAGCACTGAGCGCTTAAGTAGTAACCCGCAGTTGGCTAACTCTATACGCAATCGTCTGCCATACCTAGACCCGCTTAATCACTTGCAAGTGGAGCTGATTAAACGCTATCGCGATGGTGAAACAGATGAAAAATTGAAGTTGGCCATACAGCTCAGTATTAATGGTATTGCAGCTGGGTTGAGGAATACGGGCTGATGTATTGAGTAACAGGTTTGTGTTAAAAGCTTAGCCATAAAAAAAGACGACCTAGGTCGTCTTTTTTTATTAAATTAAAATAATTAAACATGTAGCAGCGGCACAATCAGTAACGCCACAATATTGATAATTTTAATCAATGGGTTAACAGCAGGGCCAGCAGTGTCTTTATACGGGTCGCCAACGGTGTCGCCAGTGACAGCCGCTTTGTGTGCGTCTGAACCTTTGCCGCCATGGTTGCCATCTTCAATATATTTTTTAGCGTTATCCCAAGCGCCGCCACCTGTACACATTGAAATCGCCACAAATAAACCTGTCACAATTGTACCCATTAGCAAGCCACCAAGCGCCACTGGGCCTAGTAATAAGCCGACTGCAATAGGCACAGCCACTGGTAATAATGATGGAATCATCATTTCTTTAATGGCTGCAGTGGTCAGCATATCTACCGCTTTGCCGTACTCTGGTTTAGCGGTTCCTTCCATAATGCCTTTAATGTCACGGAACTGACGGCGTACTTCTTCTACCACTGCGCCAGCCGCACGACCCACCGCTTCCATCGCCATGGCAGCGAATAAGAAAGGAATTAAGCCACCAATAAACAAACCAATAATCACCATTGGGTCGCTTAAATCGAACTTAACGTCAATGCCTGCGCCAGAAAGTTTGTGCGTGTAATCGGCAAATAATACCAAGGCCGCCAAGCCCGCAGAACCAATGGCATAGCCCTTAGTTACTGCTTTAGTGGTGTTGCCAACTGCGTCCAATGGATCAGTTACATCGCGTACTTCTTTTGGTAAACCAGCCATTTCAGCAATGCCGCCCGCGTTATCGGTAATTGGGC
>JANNBX010000124.1:0-17327 GCA_031385945.1 Methylophilaceae bacterium
CCGCAACTCACGCCCAGCTTTTGGTGACCGCCCTCAAGGTGACAAACCAAATTACTCAGAGCGTTTCGGCGGCGCGCGTAATGAATCAAGAACAGATTCACCACGTCAAGCCAAAACAGACTTTGATAAATTTCAACCAAAAGATAACAGCAATAACTCAGTGGTAAGCCTACGTGATTTTGCACAAAAATCTTACGGTGACCGCGCACGCCCAGCTAATGGTGCGAGTGCTGGTGCTAATGCTGGTGGTGCTAAATACTTTGGTAACAAAGATGGCGCACGTGGTAATAGCGGTAACGGTGGTGGCTTTAAAGGTGGCGATAGCCGTCCTCAACGTCCTAATCGTGACAGCGCAACACCATCACGTACACCACGTACATTTAGCTAATTGAAAAGTAACCAAACCAATATGACAGAATCAAATAATATGACTGCAACAACACCTGACGTTGAAACACCAACCCCTGTTGCAGTCACTTTTTCGAGTCTTAATTTAGCGCCAGAAATTTTAAAAGCGCTGGATGAATTTGGTTACAAAACGCCAACGCCAATACAAGCCCAAGCAATACCGCTTGCATTGGCGGGCAAAGATTTAATGGCTGGCGCGCAAACAGGCACGGGTAAAACCGCAGCATTTGCCCTACCAACTTTACAAAAATTACTCCCTTTTGCATCTACTAGCACTTCTCCTGCTAAGCACCCTATTCGCGCGCTCATTTTAACGCCGACTCGTGAGCTGGCTATTCAGGTTGAAGAGAGCTTTAAAGTCTATGCAAAGCATATTCCGCTAAAAAGCTTGGTTGTTTTTGGTGGTGTTGATATCAAAACGCAAACGCCACACTTAAAAACGGGTATTGAAATCTTAGTTGCAACGCCTGGCCGCTTGCTTGATCACGTTGAGCAAAAAACGCTTAACTTAAGCCAAGTGCAAATGCTGGTGCTCGATGAAGCCGACCGTATGCTAGATATGGGCTTTATGCCTGATTTAAAACGTATATTGGCGTTATTGCCGAAAAAACGCCAAAACTTAATGTTTTCGGCTACGTTTTCTAACGAAATCAAAAAGTTATCTGAAGAGTTTTTAACAAACCCAACCTTAATTGAAGTAGCGCGCAGTAATGCAACCGCTGAAAATGTGACGCAAACGGTACATATGGTTGCGCAATCAGACAAGCAAGCGCTATTAAGCCAAATTTTGCGCGAGTCTGTCACAAACCAAGTGATTGTGTTCACTAAAACAAAAATTACCGCTAGCCGTTTGAGCCGCGCATTACAAAAAGAAGGTGTTTTAGCCGATGCGATTCATGGCGATAAAAGCCAAAAAGAACGTATGGATGCACTTGAAGCCTTTAAACAAGGCACCGTAACTGCGCTGATTGCAACGGACGTTGCCGCGCGCGGCTTGGATATTGATCAATTACCAATGGTGATTAACTACGAAATACCAAGCGCACCAGAAGACTACGTGCACCGCATTGGCCGTACAGGCCGCGCTGGCGCTAGTGGTGTAGCAATATCACTAGTTTCACCAGATGAAGAAAAGTATTTAGCTGAAATTGAAAAGCTCATTAAACGCCAAATTACGCGCGCTGAGTTTACATTATCAACAACTAGTCGCTCACATGATAGTAATAAAAATGACAGCCAATCTAAGGTTAAATCGAGTAGCAATCATGCTGCCGAAAGTGGTAGTTATAACAAATCAGCTGGTGCAACTTACCGTGCAACAAAAAAATCGACTATCAAAACTGACCCGTGGTTTGATCAGCCCTATCAGCCTACTAGCGTTCCTGTCATTGCTGCCCCTGCAATTCTAAAATCTGCTGGCAAACACCATCTGCTAAAAGCTAAAAAAACTGTGGCTGTATTATTATCTGGCTTCAAAAACACTGCACAATAAAAAATTGCTTAATGATTCAATTAGCTTAATGTTGATTAATTAACGCTTTCGAAACATCTATCTTGAAGACTAGTTTTCACAACAAACTTTAAACAGTTATATATCTAAAAACTAGCTTCTACAGCTCACTCTTAAAAATCTAAAATTTCAAAAATCAATTCCTAAAAGCCAACTCTCAAATATTTAGCTCTAAAAAATCCATTTGTAAAAGCTAAAAACTAATGCTCTGTTTGATATTCAACAAGCGAAACTTGATTGCACATACTCTCAATGGCGTCTGCATCTACAGCTGCTGAATAAAAATAGCCTTGCGCATATTTACAGCCATAGCCTGCTAGCACTTCAGACTGTTGCAGAGTCTCAACACCCTCGGCAATGATATCAATTTTTAACGCCTGTGCGAGTGCAATAATAGCTTTAACAATTACATTTTCTGTACTGTCTTCATCGATGGTAGCTACAAAACTGCGGTCAATTTTAATTTCATGCACAGCGTAGCGCCTTAAATAAACCAGTGACGAATGACCCATGCCAAAATCATCTAGCGAAATTTGAAAGCCTCTTGTTTGCAAATATTGCATATTCGTTTGTACCTGCAATAAATCTTCTAACATCGCGTGTTCAGTAATTTCTACACAAATGGCTGATTGCAAGTCACCATAACGGCTAATTGCCTGCTCTAAATGCGTTATAAAGTGCTCTGAGCGTAAATGTTTCGCTGAAATATTCATCGACACTCTTGACAGTGCTACCTTGGCTATTTGCCAAGCTTGTAATTGCTTAAATACTTGATTAATCACCCATTCACCAAGCAAAACAATCAGGCTTGATTGCTCAGCAATTGGAATAAATAAGTCTGGGCTAAGCAGGCCTCTGCTAGGGTGCTGCCAGCGAACTAGCGCTTCTACGCCAATAATTTGGCCTGAGGCAATATCAATCTGTGGTTGATATTTAAGAAAAAGTTGATTCGTTTCAATAGCTGTTTTTAAGCCTGTTTCAATGGCTAGCCATGCGTGCATGGCATCGCTCATTTCTGCGGTATAAAATTCAAATTTATTTTTGCCATTGTCTTTCGCGCGGTACATCGCCAAATCAGCAGCGTTGATCATTGCTTCAGCTGTATCAGCGTCATTTGGGTATATGCTAATACCAATACTAGCCGCACTAAAAACACGCTGACCAGCGACATCAAATGGCTTAGCAAACATCTGTGTCAGTTCTGTAGCTACCGCGTGTGCATCTTGCGGCGTCGCGTTTTCTAGTATCATCAAAAATTCATCACCACCTAGCCTACCAAGCATATCTGCCGCGCGCGCGCGCGTGGCAATTCTCTCACCGACGCTAGCTAGTAAAATATCTCCTGCCGCGTGGCCTAGCGTGTCATTGATGACTTTAAAGTTATCTAAATCAATGAACATTACTGCAACTTGATTGGCACCTCGCTCAGCGCGAGTGAGCGTGTATTTTAGATGCATTTGCAAAGTGTTACGGTTTGGCAGCCCAGTTAGCTCGTCATGTGAGGCTAAAAAACGTACTCGTTCGGCGAGCATTACGGTATCAGTCACGTTGCTACCAACACCACGGTAGCCTGCAAACTCGCCTTCAATATCAAAAATAGGTTTGCCTGATAAACGCAAATACATCACGGGTTCATTTTTACTGCGATATTCAATAACAAAATCTGCAAAGCGTTTTTTTCGCTCAACTGCACTGAGCAAATCTTGAGAATTAGGGTTATAACAATGCTCGGCTAACTCAACCAATGAACACGGCCTAAACTTAAACTCAACCGATGAAATAATTTTTAAAGCTAAATCTGCACCTGTTTCCCACAACCAATCACCTGATGACTCTGCAAAATCACGAAAACGCTGCTCGCTCTCTCTCAGTTTTTTACGCTCAGTTTCTAGCTCTATGATTTTTTTATCTAGCTTAGCTTTTACGCGGGTTAAATGCGTATTGGTAATGGCCTCTTCAGTTGAATCACCCGCTAACAATTGCATATTTGGCTGATCATTTTTATGCGAATTGGCAGGCGTAATATCATGGGTATCTATCACCAATGCGAGCATTTCTAAAAAATCCTCAGGCGGTAGCGGTTTAACGGCAAAATGATTCGCCCCCAAAGAACGAGCAAACTGTTCATCTTCAGCGGCAGTATAAGTTGCGGTATAAAAAATAAAAGGAATCTCTTTATGTGTTGCACTTTGTTTCACGGCACGGCAAAAATCAAATCCATCCATTTCTGGCATTAAAATATCTGAAATAATTGCGTTAACTGACTCTGACTCCAAGTATTGAAGCGCATCTTTTCCGTTGTTAAAACTCACGACCTCTATGCCAATATTTTGTAATAGCACTTCAAGCAGGACTCTTGAGTTGTCGTCGTCTTCAGCGATGAGAATTTTCATGGTATTCAGCTCAAATATTTGCAAGAATTTGTTCAATCTGATTGATCACTTCAAGCGGATCAATTGGCTTTTCAATATAACCGTTACAGCCTGCATCCATCAGCCGCTTTCTGTCGCCCGCCATCGCGTATGAAGTCATCGCAATCACGGGAATTGCACCACCCGCTGGGTGCGCTCTAATTTTATTTAGCACAGTAAAGCCATCAATATCTGGCAACTGTATGTCTAGTATAATAAAATCAGGTGGTACTGTTATCGCCAACTTTACACCTGCTAAGCCAGTACTACAATGGCGCACATGATAATTTGCCCGTTCCAACAAAAAGCGAATCAGCGCATAATTGTCGTCGTTATCTTCTATGACTAGTGCAGTTTTCATGGTTAATTACCGTTATTCATTGTTGCGTAATGGCTTGTATTGGCAAGTGCTCAGGCGGTGGCGACCACTGTAAAACCTTAGGCAAGATAATGCTCACTGTAGTGCCGTGATTGAGCTTACTAGTGACGTTAATACTTCCGTTTAAAATTTCAGTAACAATTTTTTGTGATAAGTAGAGCCCTAAACCAGTACCTGCAACTTTAATGCGCAGTTTTGAATCTAGCCGTTCAAAAGGCAAAAATAGTTTTTTCATACCAGCGCTATCCATGCCAATACCTGTATCTTCTACCACTATCTTAATGCGGTCTTTTGCTGGAGTAACGGTCACTTTAATCGTACCCCGCTCAGTATATTTTGCAGCGTTACTGAGCACATTTAATAAAACCTGATAACAGCGTTTATGGTCAGTTTCAATCATTAACTGTGGGTCACAATCAAGCGTAAGAACAATATCTTTTTGTTGTTTTAGATGACCAATATCGGCAACAGCAGACTCGATCACACTCAACAAGCTGAATGTATCTAGCTCAATACCAATGTGCTGAGCTTCAATTTTAGATATATCAATCACATCTGAAATTAGCGCTAATAAATGCTTGGCCGATTGATACGCACGACCTAAATGATCTTTTTGTTGCGCATTCACCTCGCCCGACATGCCTTGCATCACCACACCAATAAAGCCGATAATCGAGTTAAGTGGCGTACGTAGCTCGTGCGACATTGACGCAACGAACATCGATTTAAGCCTGTCGGCTGCCTCAGCCGCGTCTTTAGCAGTTTTTAAATATTGTTCAAGTTGCTTACGCTGCGTGATGTCGTCACCGACTGCAACCACCGCAGATTCGTTAGAGCGATCATTTTCTGAACTCAGGTGCCAACTAAAATCCAGAATACGTCCGTCAGCATGCTTAATATTCAGTAGTGTGCCAGTAGCACTTTTTTTAGAAACCAACATATTGCTGGTTATGCTAGCTAATAATTGTGTGGCCTTTTCACGATGCTCACTCACCACCAAAAACTCCTGAAATAGCTTACCCAACGCTTGCTTGGCTTTATAGCCTGTGGCCTTTTCGGCTTGTGGGTTAAACTCGGTCATTACCCCTGTCTCAGTAAAACAAATAATAGCCACGGGTGCACCTTGCACCACAGACCTAAAGCGATGCTCACTTTTCTCTAAAGACTCGGTACGTACTTTAACCATATCTTCTAGCTGATTTTGATAGCGGACTAGCTCTTTTTGTATACTGCGACGCTCTTCAACCTCGAGCACTAAACAGAGAATATCAGCCACAGATCGTGCAAAATTCTGTTCATCCAAACGCCACTTTCTGGGCTTACCGATATGCTCGTAGCAAATCACCCCAATGACATCTTCATGCTTGAATAAAGTGGCATCTAGCATGCTGCTGATTTTATTTTTGGGTAAGTAATCTTTTGCAAACTCAAGCGTTGCACTATCTGTCATGGCGTCTTGCACGGCTATCACACGGTTGTTATACAAGTGACTAAAGTAAGCTGGGTAAGCTGTGGCTAGTAATGTTTGCTCAGACTTAACAAAGCCGCGACCTAAAATATATAAAGAAATACAACGTAAAACCGTTTTATCTTCTTCAAATAGCCACACGCTCACGCGCGCAATATTCAGTGTTTCTGCGGCTTGCTGACAAATATCATCAAATCGCTTGAGTACTGGCATAGTGCCTAAGCGCGGATTAGATAAACTAATTAAGGTATTGTTTTGCTTAAATAAGCGGCGTTTGTTACGCGCACTTGCGCGCATAAGCCTTGCAATAACGACCGCGCAAACAAACAAAATGCTAGTAATTAGCCAAAATTTCCAATCTTGATAAAGCGGTTTTTTAAGAAAAGGTCCTATAAACCAGCGCCTATGAATCTCTTCATGCTCGGCTTTGGTAAGCCCGCTCAACGCTTTTTCAATGATATTGTTTAGTACAGGCCAATCAGCTCGCGTCGCAAAGCCGATTTTATATTGATAGGCAGTTTCAGCCGCAGGTTTAAGCCCTAGTAAACCAGCTTGATCTGCCCACCAACTGGCCGATGGTAAATCCGTAATAAAAGCCTTAGCCTCACCAAATGCTACTTTTTGCAAACCCATTTGCGTACTTGCAACTGGCACTAGTGACATCTTGGGATAATCACGCATGAGAAATTCTTCGGCCGCATAATAGCTCACCACTGCAATGGTATCTTTTTGCGCTAACTGCAACGAGTAATTGGTATTTACTTCGTTTCTGACCACTAAATACAAGGGTAAGTTGATATATGGCTTAGAAAAAAGCCAATATTTTAGACGTTCTGGCGTTTGTGCAAATGATGGCACAACATCAACTTGTTTAATTTTTGGGTCGTTAGCAGCGCGCTGAATATCATTAGGAAACACTGCTTTAAAGTGAAACTTTGGGTATTGGTGTTTTAACTTTTTTTCGATTATTGCTAGATAATCAGCGGCTATACCTTGATGTTTACCACGCGCATTGGTAAAACTGATCGGCGCATAATCTGTCGTAATAGCCACTCTGATTTCAGGGTGCTCTGCTAACCAAAACAACTCCGCTTTAGTAAGCGTTGAACCAGCAGCTTGGGCAAATGGCATGCAAGTGAGATATGCACCGATTAAACATGCTAGTAAAAATTGCATTAAGCGCTTGTTAGAGATTGCCACTCAGTCATGCCTTGTATCGACCAACGGTTTAAAAAACATTGTCTTAACGCAATTTGAAGCCAAAATGGCCATTAACACTTTTTACATTCTACCTGCTAAAGTCGTGTTTGTTCAAACATTAATGTGATTATTGGCACTTAAGCGCTTGATTAAGCTGTGAATTACTAAGAAAGGGCATTTGAAAATTAAACGTTTAGCTAAACGTATACTGGGCGTTAATGGAGTGTTAAATTAAGCTTTATTGCGCATGAAATCGGCTACTTCATACAATGCACTAGCCAGCTTAACCATCAGCGGCTCGTCAAAATTTAACTGATGCATGGCTTTAATCATGCATTGTATCCATTGGTCGCGCTCACTTTCACCAATTTCAAAAGGTAAATGCCTGCGCCGCAAAAAAGGGTTGCCATAATGCTCTATGTAGAGCTGAGGCCCACCTGTCCAGCCAGTTAAAAACATGAATAATTTTTCGCGTGAATTTGTTAAATCTTGCGGGTGCATCGCGCGAATGGTGGCAGCAGTTGGGTCGCTATTCATTACATCGTAAAAAGCATCAACTAACTGACGAATCTTTTCAACACCACCATTTTCACCACCAAGTAGCTCAAAAAATGTGGCTTTTGAGCTACCGACCTCTTCAATTTTATTCAACATTCTAAGTTAGATTGAATGCGGCTTAACAAGGCTTGCCGCTTGCGTTGCGCGCGCTCTAGCTTCATCAATGGTTACGCCATTTGCTAATGCCACACCCATACGGCGGCGCGCAAATGATTCAGGTTTACCAAATAACCGAATGTCAGCGGTGGGTACGTTTAGCGCTTTATCAACATCAGCAAAAACCAAACGTTTACTTTCAACACCGCCATAAATCACAGCGCTCGCACCGATTTCACGCATGGCTGTATCTACTGGCAAACCTAAAATAGCACGTGCATGCAGCTCAAATTCGTTTAAGCGCTGAGTTGCCATGGTCACCATGCCCGTATCATGTGGGCGCGGGCTCACTTCTGAAAACCATACCTCATCACCATTCACAAACAACTCAACACCGAATAAACCTAGGCCACCAAGTGCATCTGTAATGGTTTTTGCGATGTGCTGAGAAGCTCTAAGGGCGTTAGCGGTCATTTGTTGCGGCTGCCAGCTTTCCACATAATCGCCCTGCTCTTGGCGATGCCCAATAGGCTCGCAAAAGTAGGTTTCAATCTCACCCTGCGTATTTTTAGCACGCACTGTGAGTAGCGTGATTTCAAAATCAAATTTAATTTGGCCCTCAACTATGACCACACCTTGGTTCACACGGCCGCCTGTGGCTGCATAATCCCATGCGGCTTTCACTTGGCTGGCATCTGTAATACGTGATTGCCCCTTGCCAGAAGACGACATGATGGGCTTAATAAAACAGGGGTAGCCTATGGTTTCAATAGCAAGCTCTAACTCATTTAAGCTACGCGCAAACGCGTAGGGCGAAGTGGCTAATTGGAGTGTTTCTGAGGCTAGTTTGCGTATGCCTTCACGGTTCATTGTGAGTTGTACAGCTTTAACGGTTGGAATCACCGTGCTTAAACCCTCTAGCTCAATTTCAGCCAAAACATCGGTATTGAGCGCTTCAATTTCAGGCACAATTAAGTGTGGACGCTCTTTAATAATTAGCGCTTTAAGTGCTGCGGCGTCTGTCATATCAATAGTGTATGTACGGTGTGCTACTTGCTGGCCTGGCGCGTTTTCGTAGCGGTCAACCGCGATCACTTCAACACCTAAACGCTGTAACGCAATCATCACCTCTTTTCCAAGCTCGCCAGCGCCTAGCAACATGACACGGGTTGCGCTAATACTTAAAGGGGTGCCAATTTGCATGTGTTGCTCCATCATTATTGAGTTGTTTGTTGGTAATTATAAAAAAACAACATCATAACATGCGCTAATTACTGACTGAAACTAAAAGCCTTGGTGCAGGATATGGCTTGTTGATCTAATAAAGCACGCTAAAAAAAGCACTACCTAATCTATTTTAATACCGTGCTTATCCATACGGTAGCGCATGGCCATGCGAGTAATATTGAGCTTACGCGCCGCAAGTGATACATTAAAGTCACTGATTTCAAGCGCTTGCAGCATCAAGCTTTTTTCAGTTTCATCTAGGCCAACGCTAATGTCACGAATATTATTTAAATCGGTTGTTGAGCTGTTTTGTGTTGCTAAATGATAGAGTGCATCTCTCTTAATTGCATCATTTTGTGCGGTTAAGCCCACTGTACGTGCGTTTAGAGTGAGTGCAATATCAGCTGCACTCACAATTTGATTATGGCATAACAAAACAGCACGGTTAATTTGATGGCGTAACTCGCGCACATTACCAGGCCAAGCATAGCTTTCAAGTGCGGCTTTCGCATCGTTAGAAAGATGACATTTTGGCAAGCCATAGCGACGCTCTGTTTGAGCCATAAAAAACTCAGCCAATTGCAAAATATCGCCCTCACGCTCACGTAAAGCTGGCATTTTAATGCTCATCACATTCAGCCGATAATACAAATCTGAACGAAAACGTCCGTCATTTACCATTTGCTGTAAATCACGATTAGTAGCAGCAACAAAGCGCGCTTCAACCACCCGCTCTTTGGTTGAGCCTATGCGCCGCACACAGCGACGCTCTAGCACGTTCAAGAGTTTGACTTGTAAATTAAGCGGTAATTCACCAATCTCGTCTAGTAACAAAGTGCCATCTTCGGCCGCTTCAATCAAGCCTGTTTTATTACCTGTAGCATTCGTGAATGCACCTTTTTCATGGCCAAACAATTCACTTTCAATTAAATCTGGCGGTAGTGAGGCACAATCAATATGTACAAATGGTTTATCACCATTGGTCGTCATGTGGTGTAAAAGTCGCGCGGCTACATCTTTACCAGCACCAGTTTCGCCTGTAATTAATACGGTGGGGGGTATTGCATCGTTAGCCACTAAACTTGCAATACGCTCAATTTGTACTTTAACCGCTTTCATTTGAGCGCTATCACCTAGCATGAGTGGCGTATCTGCTTGATATTCGCGCTGTCGAGCGTGCTCAACTTTAAGCTTTAATTTAGTGTTATGTTCGGCTTTTTCAATGACGGCCATTAACTCTTCTAAATCAATCGGCTTTTTAAGGTAATCAACTGCCCCTAGCTTCATGGCATTTACTGCATCAGCCACTTCGCCAAACGCAGTCATTACCAGCACAACTGTATTTTTATCGACTAGCTCAGCTAGCAAATCTAAGCCGTTACCGTCGGGTAAGCGCATATCTAGCAACACAATTTCTGGTTGAAACTGTTTGAATAAGTCACGCGCATCTTTCAGGTTTTCAACGTGTTCAACCTCGTAGCCCGATTTTTGCAACTTTTTTTGCACAGCGCGCGCAAATAAAACCTCGTCTTCAACCATCATCAACCGTGTTTTTGGTTTAAGCATTGTTTTAACCACTTGGGTTTGTGCGTGCTGTGCATTCATTACGTTAGTCCCCACTCACCACTTTATTTTTGGCGGCGCCAAAAACGTAGCGCATACCTACCCAACCTGCACGGGGTGCGCCTGGTGAATACAGTGGCTGAAAGTGATCTTCGCCATTATCAAACGCGCCATTAGCAGTAAAAAACGATTCACCCAGCATGCCAGCGCTATAATATTCTTTGTCTAGCACGTTGTTCACGCGGGCAAAAGCTTGCCACCCTGAGTTACCAAACGCATAACGTGTGTCTAAATTAAGCGTTGCGTAGCCACGCACCTTAGCACCCTCACCTTGATGGTTATTGTTTTCGTTACCAAAAGCATATTGGCTAGTGAACGCCGTGATATTGCCGCCAATACTCCAGTTTGGCGTGGCTTGATAATCGCCACGCAACTTTAGCTGATGCTTAGGTATACCTGGCAAGTAATCACCACGGCGCACATTGATAGTGTCATTATCACCATCGGCATTGGTATCAATAGCACTGGTATTCACTTCACTTGCAATTGAAAATGGCGATTGATAAGTTGCGCGTATAAAGCTGTAACCTGCGTTCCAAGTGAGCTTATTAACCGCGCCATTTAAACCAATATCTAGCCCTTGGCGACGAGTTTTACCAACGTTTTGAAAGTTACCCTGACCATTAGAGTCCGACGCAATAAACTGAATATCATCCGTATTTTGGGTACGATAAATACTCGCGTTCCAACCTAGTGACTCGCTAAGCTGACCGCGTGCACCCGCTTCAAACGTTTTTGATACTACTTTTTTAAGTGGCGGGTCACCTGCCATTGCGTTTGGTAATTTACAAGGTGTGTCACCAATACCATCACCATCTAAATCTTGAAACGCACAACCAAGCTCAATAGCGGTTGGTGCACGGCTACCTTCGTTATAACTTCCATAAAACGAGAAAGTTTTACTGGGCGTAATGGCTAAACCAATGGCTGGGTTGAATCGTGCAAAACTAATTTTTTCGGTTAAAGACTCTGGGTTTGGTTTATCAATCAATCCATCTTTATTATCGACTTTGGTGTAGTTATAACGGCCTGACAACGTTAAGTGGTAAAGCTCATTAAATGAAATCGTGTCAGTTGCAAACACACTCCATGTCTTTGTTTTGCCTGTTAACTTCACTTCTGCATCATCACTAAACTCTCCAACTGCAGCTACACCACGGTCAGACGTAATATTACCAAACTCAGTAGACTGATTAAATTTAGTGCGCCCATGGTCATAGCCTAAGCCCGTAATTAGTTGGTTTTTATAACCTAACCAATCTTGATTAAACGTCATTTGTGCGGTGAAACCATAACTTTCACGATTTGATTTTGAACGATTCAGCGCACCACCACACTCATCCTCAAAGGCAGTACCACCAGCGGCTACTGAACAATCTGCTAAAAATACAGCATCGTCGACATCATCATTGACATCACCATTAAGTGTTTTAGTGCGTGCATTGCGGTAGTAAGTATTAAAGCTTAGCAAGGTATCATCACTAAAGTAATGGTTTGCGTTTAAGTTTAAAAAAGCCATTTGTGTGTCTGTAACGTCAGGCTTTGTGTTGATTGAGTCGTAACCTAAGTTATCTAAAAACTCTTTTTGCACTAAGCCGTTACCAATCAATTCGTTGTCAGCTAGTGTTAAGCTCACGTTTACATCAGTTTTTTCACCTTGCCAGCCAATTTTACTAAATATTTGACGCACGTCTGAGGGTGAAGCATCACGCCAGCCATCTTCTGAAAACGCATTCGCTGAAATGAAAAAGTCAATATTGTTAGCGGCAATTCCACCGTATTCAGCTGACCCCGCTACACGACCCCAAGAGCCACCATAAAGCTCAACTTGCCCACCTTGATGGGTACGCCCACTTTTAGTTTGAATCGAAATTGCACCACCCAAAGTATTTAGACCAAATACTGGGTTTGAGCCTGGAATCAAGCTCATACCTGCAATTGCATTCATTGGAATCAAATCCCAATTCACAACATCACCAAATGGCTCGTTTACCCGCACACCATCCACAAAGACAGAAATACCTTGTGGTGTACCTAGCAACGGCGACGCAGTGAAGCCACGATAGTTAATATTTGGTTGGAACGGGTTATTTTGCACCTCATTCACATTCACACCCAGCATGCCGCTTGTGAGGTAATCTGCAATGGTCAAGTTTGACTGCTTTTGCATTTCCTCACCTTTAACGGTTTGAATATTGGCAGGAATAATCTCTCTAGCCAAACCAATACCTGCTAATGGCGTCGTGCTGATAATTTCAATTTTTTCAGTTTTAATCACTGCAGTAGCGTCTTGTGCGCTACTCATTGCAGAAACAGCCATTAAAGTGGCGGCTGTTAGTAATTTGTATTGCGCTTTATTTTTTTGCTGCGCCAGATACTTTTGCTGTGCTTTATTTTTGTATTGCTGTGGCATATCCAATCCTTTAGTTATTTAACTATTTACTACCCAGCTAGTAAACAGCAAAACCTATGCCTAATTTTCTGCTAATTAGCGCACTAACTAAGTCGTTGATATGACTTAGTTATTTGTTTAAGTATCATTTTATAATATTTACGTAAACCAAATAATGGTTGTATTGTAACCAATATTTGGTTGTAAACAGCCAAGTAGTAACAGCCAAGTAGTAATAGTGCGGCCAATTGATTAAGGCTTGCTTACAAAAAACTTAAGTGCAGATAGCTAAGTCATACAGTTTAAATACTTTGTAAAAGTTGCCTTGGTGGTGTGGCTAATAGTTTACGTGTCATTAACCAAGCTGATGCGGGTATCAAAATACCTGCTGCCACAAGCACTTGAATACTAAAAAACCAATTGAATTGATAAGGAATATTGAGCAAGTTTTCACTGACATAATAAGCTAGGGCATTAGCACCAAGCAATGCGATAAAACTAGCAAGAAGCGCTATTAACAAAAATTCTATCCATAATATTTTAGCTAATTGCTGCTTTGATGCGCCTAAAATACGAAACAAAACGGTTTCACGCAAGCGCTCTTCAGAGGTAGCTTGTAGTGATGCGAAAAGTACTGCTAAACCTGCTAACAAGCTAAATAAAAATACATATTGCACCGCTGCGGTCATTTTAAAAATAATATCTCGAATTTGTTTAATAAGCGCGCTTAAGTCAATCACTGTTAAGTTAGGAAATGTTTTAACTAACTGATTAAGCTCGCTTATTTTTGTATCAGGCAGATGAAAGCTAGTGATATAGCTGGCACTATAATTTGCCAGCGTACCAGGTGGCGTGACTGCAAAAAAGTTCGCCTGCATTGAATCCCACTCTACAGTGCGAATACTCTTAACCGTGAGTTCGATTGTTGAGCCACCAATTTCGTAGCGTAGGCGGTCATTCAATTTAAGGTTGAGCGTTTTTGTGATGCCCTCTTCCAGCGAAACCCAAGGTTGGTTCAACTCGTTAGCTTGCCACCATTTACCTATAATCAGTTTGTTATCCGCCTGCATGTTTAGCGCTGTAGATAAATTAAACTCTCTTTGTAAAAGCCGTTTAGCGCGTTCATCGGAATATTTATTTAAATCAATTGGCGCACCGTTAATAGCAGTTAAGCGCCCGCGTATCATCGGAAAAACCACGGGCTGTCGAATATTCATGGCGTTGAGCTGTGTTAAAACACCTGTTTTTTGCGTATCTTGAATATTGATCATAAAGCGATTAGGCGCATTAACAGGCAATGATGCCTGCCAGTTTTGCAATACGTCGTTACGTACAATGCTGAGTAGTGCTAACACCATTAAACCAATGCTAAAACCTGCCACTTGTATACTCACCAAATTAAAACGTCGTATGACACTGGCAAAACCTAAGCTAGTATTGCTAGGCTTAAACTGTATAGCGCTAATAAGCTTAGCCGCAAGCTTAACTAATAGGCTTGCCAAGCCAACCAAAACAAGCAAAATAATTAGCATGGCAAATGTTAAATTAACGCTATTGGCTTGCAAGTAAATTAGTGTAATCGTGAGCAAAACAGCGGGTAGATAAGCCAATAAGTATTGGTTACTGAGTAAAAAATCGCGCCGTAAAATACGTAAAACGGGCACTTTGCTCACTCTAATTAACTGTGGCAACATCACCGTTAACATCATGCCTATACCGGTAAAAAAACCAAGCGCTAACGGTATTAAAGAAGGACTTGCTAGCTTTTCTACAAATAAAGCGCCTGCAAAACTACTCAGCAGTGCTTGCAAAGCAAAGCCTATCAGGCAGCCCAAAGAGCTTGCAACGAATGCCAGTATTAAAATCTGTAAGCCCAATAGTTGCCAAATACGTGATTTTGACGCGCCAAAGCAACGCATTAACGCGTAAGTATCCATATTTTTTTGTGTATAAGGCACGCTAGCTAAACACATGGCAACCATGGCTAATATCACACTGGTTACCGCACTTAAGCCTAAAAACTGCTGGGCTTTATCTAACGCACTTTTGATTTCTGGACGCGCATTTTTAACGTCATCAATGCGGTCGCCCGCTACCAATTGAGGCTTAGCCCATGCGTAATATTGGCTGATTTGCGTCGTATTTTGGCTGCCCGCTAGTAAAAGTTGATATTTAATACGGCTACCTATTTGTACTAGCTTGGTGGCTGGTAAATCGGCATAGTGCATGAGTAATCTTGGCGCGATGCTAAACATATCACCACCGCGTGAGGTTTCGTTGATGATGACTGCACCCACCCTTAATTGTGCCTCACCCACTGTGAGTATATCGCCCACTTTTGCTTGAAGATTTTCAGCAATTTGTGGCGCTATCCACACTTCACCTTGATTTGGGCCGTGATTTACGCGCTCGGTTTTATCAGACACAATAATTTCAAAGTCACCACGTAGTGGAAAAGCTGCATCAACTGCTTTAATTTCAACCAATTGCGTATTCTCACCCAACACCAACATGCTAGGGAACTCTGCAGTTTCGCTCAATTTAAGGCTATTTTTTTGCGCTTCAATACGGTATTTTTCAACAACAGGCTCTCGACTTGTAATCGCTAGATCACCGCCTAGCAACAAACCGCCTTGTTGCAACAGTGTTTGATCAATGCGATTTGTAAAAAAACTCACCGCCGTAGTAGCGGTAACGGCAATGGTTAGCGCAAAAAACAAAGTGCTAAGCTCACCCGCTAAGCGCTGGCTTTTGAGTAAGTTAACCGCTAATTTAAGCACCGCAAAAGGCTTCATTGAGCAGCCTCAAGCTCAACCTTGGTCTGTGGCGACGCAATTAAACTACCATTAACAAGCTTAAGTACGCGCTGGCAGCGCACTGCTAGCTTTTCATCATGCGTCACTAATACTAACGCAGTGCCTGTATTGGTATTTAATTCAAACAGCAACTCAATCACATTTTGACCAGTGAGTGCGTCTAAATTGCCAGTGGGTTCATCCGCAAATAATAGTGCTGGCTTGGGTGCAAATGCTCGCGCAATCGCCACGCGTTGCTGCTCACCACCCGATAATTGCTTAGGTAAATGCGTTAATCTATGTCTCAAACCCACTTTATTAAGCGCATCTATAGCAATATTTTTAGCATCCAAGTTACCAGCCAATTGCAGCGGCAACATCACGTTATCTAGCGCGTTTAAAGTGGGTAACAATAAAAATGACTGAAATACAAAGCCCATTTTTTCGCCACGTAACTTAGCCCGTGCGTCTTCGTTTAGCAAAGTAATATCTTGATTTTCAACCACTATTTTTCCGCTTGTAGGCATATCTAACCCCGCTAGCAAGCTTAATAAAGTAGATTTACCAGAACCAGAAGCCCCAACAATTGCAATGGTTTCATGTGCTGTGCAGTGCAAATTCAACTGCGACAAAATACGTAATGTTTCACCATTACTGTTAATATCTTTACAAATATTTTCAGCCAGTAAAACCACTTGCTGCGGCTGATCAGTAACCGATAGTGATTGCTTAAGCGTTGATTGGAGACTAGCGTGATGAGTATTTGCAAGCATGTATTTTTAAGGTAGAAACAATGACAGATTTATTATGGCATTTTGCCAAGCGTTTAGTTTATTTAAGCGCGCTTTTTTTGAGTGTATTACCTGTAGCAAACGCGGAAACTACTAAAATTTTGGTCTACGGCGATAGCTTATCCGCCGCTTATGGCATTGCCCAAACAGATAGCTGGGTTCATTTATTGAGCCAAAAACTAGCGACTAAAAATGTCAAAATTATCAATGCTAGTATTAGCGGCGAAACCACCAGCGGCGGTTTGAACCGTTTATCCGCGGCACTAAAGCTACATAAACCCACCATTATTATTTTAGAATTAGGCGCGAACGATGGTCTGCAAGGTTTGCCAATTAAACAAATGCAAGCAAATTTACGCGGCATGATTAAGGCCAGCTTAAAAGCAAAAACAAAAGTTTTGTTAGTAGGCATGAATGTGCCACCCAACTATGGGCCTGCTTACCAAACCGCCTTTAAAAACACCTTCCC
>JANNBX010000134.1:0-24616 GCA_031385945.1 Methylophilaceae bacterium
GTGTGACACTATTGACGAGCATTAGCGACACTTAACGATTGAGGGCGAGCATATATCGTTAAAAAATCAATAAGTTATATCAACTGTTAATCCGTGTGTCCCTGGTTCGAGCCCAGGTCGAGGAGCCAAACATAAAGCCGCTGAGAGAAATCTCAGCGGCTTTTTAGTTTTAAGAGATAATGAGTAATTTTTCATAATCACTCAAGCCCTGAATAAGTACACTAAAACAACTAAGATCAAATTTATTAAACGTAAATCAGCAGCTAAGCAACGAAAGTTTGAAGTAAAATAGATCAGTCTAAAACATTAAGTTATTTATTATGAATCTCGATCTTTTAGCTTGGATAGCACCCATGCTGAGCGTTGTAGCTTTTTATTTAATTGAAAGGCTCTACTTTAAATTTAAAGATCAATATAAAGGCAGAGCGATAGCAATCTTGTCAATAGAGGTTATATGCATACTCTTTAGCCTAGCGTTATCTATATTCTTACTAGCACCTATCGTTTATCTATTAGCACCTATGCAAATTTTCAGTTTCGCAAATCTTGCGGTCCCAATACCCATCAGCTTTATGCTAAGTTTTTTGTTTTTAGATTTAGTGAATTACTTTAATCACCAACTACATCATAAAGTACCCTTGTTATGGCGTTTTCATCGGCTTCACCATAGCGATCGAAATATGGATTCGCTAACAACTCTTTTGCACCATCCTCTCGAGTTGGCCACAACATTTTTTATTACAGTTGGATTAGCAGCTATTTTCGACATACCAGTCATTGTGCTAATTCGCTATGGATTAACTGTAGGCTTACACTCAGCATTCACTCACATGAATGTTTTATTGCCAGAGAAAACAGAAAAGTTAATTAAACTTTTATTAGTAACGCCTAATTTTCATAAAACACATCATTCAACAAAACTTACAGAAGGTAATTCAAATTTTGGAATCTTGTTTATATTTTGGGATTATGTATTTAAAACATACTGTTATAAAAGCAACAATGCATTAAAAAAAATGGCTACTGGAATAGACAACAAACAAACTCCACAAACATTTAGTGTACTATCGTTTTTAGTTAATCCATTCAAATAACTAAAGGAATCATTATGAAAATTAGGTTGCTAACTTTTTTAGTTTTATGTTTTACAAGTCAGTTTTTATATGCAGGGATTATTAGTAGTCCCATGCCAATTGTTACCCCAGGCACTTCAACACCTGGTGTAACTAGCTCAAATACCGATACACAGAACCGCGCTTACGCTGGTTTGATTTGGACATTAAAAGACAGAACCTCATGGATTCCAGACCTAACGTTTGGTTTTAGATCACTCAGAGTCAAATCTAGTGACTCTGTAAATGGTGGTGATATTAGCGCACGCATTAAACTATCTAATGGTATTGCTGTAGACAGCGTAGCTTTATCTTATGTAGGCGGAAAAAGAGAGTTACTGGGCAATGTTGGCGCTGGGTATTCTTTTACTAATACTTCAATTTTAGGAACAGTTGGTCTGCAAGGCGCTTATACACGTATCGGTACTGACTTTCAATTTGCTAACAAGCAATTTATACCATACCTAGAATTACTGACAATTGATAAGCCCAGTAATGTTAGAAAGACGACGACACCAGGTACATTAGGTCCTAATACCTTAAGTTGCCCTCAGCCATTTACTTTAATGGGTACTACTTGCATCTTAGCTCCACCTTTATGAGTCTGATAAATCTGAAAAGTATGTAAATTTATAGTTTAAAAAAGGACTGCTTTTGCAGTCCTTTTTTTATACATTGAAATCTGTCTCAAATATTTTTTAGTGATGTTGAGTTTTGATGGACTCTAAACACAATGCCTTAAATCTATTAGGTTAGCTGTATTAAACGATCTAAAAATTTAACAATACACAATTTAAATACATCCTGTTATAAAGTACATCCTATTTTAACAACGCCCATCTTTAACGAAGGCCTCCAGTGCGTCTAGTGCAATGGGTCTGCTGAAGTAATATCCTTGGTAAAAGTAGCAACCTTCTTTCATTAAAAAGTCTTTTTGAGCGAGTTGTTCTACGCCTTCAGCGATGACTTTTAGGCCTAAGCTCTTACCTAGTGTGATAATACTTTTTGCGATGACTGCGTCGTTGTTGTCGATCAGCACATCTCTTACAAAAGATTGGTCAATTTTGAGCTGATCTAGTGGGAGTCGTTTTAGGTACGATAGTGATGAATAGCCTGTACCAAAGTCATCTAAAGAGAATGAAACACCACGCACTTTGAGTTGCGTCATTTTGGTAATAATGTCTTCTACGTTTTCAACAAACAAACTTTCTGTTAGCTCTAGTTTTAGATGTGCAGGATTAGCACCAGTCGCTTGAATAATAGCCAGTACACGCTCTACAAAGTTGGCTGTGCGGAACTGATGCACGCTTACATTGACTGCAAGCTGTAGCTGCGACATTTCTGGGATTGTTGACCATTTAACCAAGGTTTCACAAGCGGTGTTGAGTACCCATTCACCGATAGGTAATATCAGTTTAGTTTCTTCGGCAAGCGGGATGAAGCTGGCTGGTGAAATCATACCTTTTGTTAGACTTTGCCAGCGTAGCAAGGCTTCAGCACCGATACATATGCCTTTGTCATCCATTTGCGGTTGGTAGTGCAGTAAAAGCTCTTGTCTTTCAATGGCTTCACGCAGATCAATTTCCATATCTACGCGGTTAGTGACTGCAGTTTGCATTTTAGGGTCGTAAAAGCGCAAGGTGTTGCGCCCTGCTGCCTTGGCTTGATACATGGCTAAATCGGCTTGTTTGAGTATTTCAGTGACTGTGTTTTCTTCACCTTTAAATAGGGTAATGCCTATGCTAGGCGTGCTGAAATGCTTATGGCTATCTAGCTCAAACGGGGTTTGAAAAATTTGTACAATTTTTTCAGCGAAGGTTTTACTTTGCAATGCTGATTCTGCAATATCTACACTTAAATCTTCAAGCATGATGATGAATTCGTCACCACCTAAGCGCGATACAGTATCGCTATCACGAGTGTTGTCATTGAGCCGTTTAGCAATTTGCTTGAGTAAAATATCACCAGCTGCGTGTCCTAGCGTGTCATTAATTGTTTTAAAGTTATCTAAATCAATAAATAATACCGCACCACATTTGTTGCTGCGCATAGTGCTGGTAATGGCGTGTTGTAGCCTATCTTGCAGTAATAACCGATTAGGCAGGCCTGTGAGCGCGTCGTAAAACGCTAGGTATTGAATCTCTTCTGCAGCGGCTTTGCGCTGTGTAATGTCAGTATTAATACATAAAACAGATTGTGGGCGGCCTTTATCATCGCGTACTAGTGTCCAGCGTACTTCAGCGTGTAGCGTGCTGCCGTCTTTGCGTTGTTGCTCAACTTCGGCTGTGCACTCACCAGTTTCTAGTAGCTGCTTATCAAATGCAAAAAAATCTGCATAATTCACGTAGATTAAATCAACAATCGATTGACCTTGTACTTCGCTATCGGTCCAGCCATATAGGCGTTCCGCACCTTTGTTCCAAAACTGTATACGATAATCCATGCCGCGCACAATAATGGCGTCTTGCGCTTTGTCTAGCAGTGAGGCTTGCTCGCGAATATGGCGGTCATAATCTTGGCGCTCTATTTCAGCGGCGGCTCTCGTTGCAAATATTTTTAATGTTGAAATCACAAAATCGTCATGTTTAAAATCATCACGTTTCATAATGAAAATCATGCCGATCACTTCACCTTTACTGTTGACCAAGCGTTGGCCAGCATAGTCTTTCATCCCCAACGATGACATCACCTCAGATGGTGTGCAGTGCAAAATAGATTTTGATAAAACAAAGTCGTTAGAGCTAAGCAAATGATTACATGGGCTTTGATCTACTTCGTAGACAATATTATCAATCACTTTGCCATCAACCACAGCGGCTAGCGTTTTAGCTTTTAAAGTGTTATCTGGTAGCAATATAGCAATAAAGCCAGCATCGGCGTCAGCGGCGACCATCATGTTTTCAACCAAGTGCTCAAAAAACTGATTACCAATCGCTATCGATACACTAGATGCCACTTTAGTAACGGCGGCTTGCATTTTTTCTTGCTCTAGCCGGTCGCGAATATTCATAATACCAAAAGCTAAATCTCGCGCCATTTCTTCAAGTAGCGTCACTTCTTCAGCTGGAATACTGCGTACTTCTGCAGAATACATGGCTAGTAAACCTAAACATTCATCTTCGTATACTAGCGGTAATGAAATAACGCCTAGGTAACCCTCTTCATTTGCCTCAGTAATGGCTGGATAAGTTTGCTCTTTAGCGATTTCTTCTACTACAACGCTTTTGCGCTCACGTATGGTTCTACCGCCTGGCGTCTTGCCCCTTGGGTGATCTTCATCCCAGCTAATATTTAATTTGTTTAAAAATACGCCAGAGTTGCCATAACTACCTGCGGGTAAAATGAGCTTATTAATATCGTGGTTGGCATAGCCTACCCAAGCCATTTTATAGCCACCCATTTCAACAGCTAAACGACAAATTTCGTTAATGAGTTGCTTTTCATTTTTAATGTGCATGAGCGCGTCATTGCATGAGCTTAATAACCTTAGGGCACGGTTAAGTCTAGTCATTTCAAGCTCGTATGATTTACGCTTAGTAATATCTCGCTCAACAGCAACCCAGTGCGTATATAGACCAGCAACATCTGCAATCGGTACAATATCAATCTCTAGCCAAAACTCCTCGCCATTTTTTTTGTAGTTAATGAGCTCAGCGCGCACTGGCTCCCACTTTTGCAGTGCCTCGCGTATACGCGATAGCTCTTTTTTGTCAGTTTTTGGGCCCTGCAGAATACGTGGCGTTTTACCAATAATTTCTGAGCGGCTAAAGCCAGTGCGCCGCTCGAAAGCATCGTTTACAAATACGGTTAGTGGGCCAGGCTCACTCACAGGCTCCGCCTCTGTAATCAACACAATATCGTTTAACCTTGAAATTGCCGCTTGTAATAAATGAATTTGCGCGGTTGATTTCTCTTTTTCTATAGCAATGCCTATGGTTTTTGCAATGGCACTAATCAGCTCTATTTGTTCTGCAATTGGGCTAGAAATCTGCCTAGAATAAGCCGCAAATGTGCCAATAACGTTATTTTTACTAGAAAATATTGGCCAAGACCAGCAAGCCAAGAACCCATGTTTTACTGCTGCATTTTTAAGGTTAGCCCAGCGCTTATCGTTTGCAATATCACTGACAAACACAGGCTGTTTTGAATAAGCAGCTGTGCCACATGAGCCTACATTATCACCAATTTTTAAGCCCCCAATAGCCTTAATGTATTCATCTGGCATATTAAAAGTAGTACCAGTTTTAATGTGAGTGCCGTTATCATCTAATAAATTCACTGCGCAAATCAGCTCTGGATATTGGTTTTCAATCAACTGAACGCAGCTTTCTAGTATCTTTTTAAGTGGCTCGTCAGCGGCAATACTCTCTAAAATAAGTGATTGCTTTTGGTTAAAAATCTCGAGTTTTTTATAGCTAGAAATATCTTGAAATGCACCTTGAATACGCACAATTCTTCCATCAGCTTGGCATACCGCTTGGCCAACAGAGCGCACCCAAATTGGCCGACCTTTTGCAGTCATTTTTTGGAACTCTAAATCGTATGGCTTAGCGCCCGCAATACACTCAGCCAAACTAGCTACGACTAACTCTCGATATTCAGGAAAAATCATACTTTCTGCTTCTGCAAGCGTTGGCACTTCACCTGGCTGCATGTCGTGCAAAATGGCGACTTCTTCAGACCAAGTTAGCTGCATATTTTCTAGTATTAGCTCCCAGCCGCCAAGCTTTGCTAAATTACTCGCCGCTTTTAAAAAGTATTCACTTTTTTTAAGCTTTTCTGCAACCATCATTTGCTCGTTAATATTTTCAGTCACGCAAATTAAGTGGGTTACTTTACCGCGCGCAGAAATCATCGCGGTTACGCTGGCGCGCACCCAAATTAAGCTTTGGTCTTTGCAAATATAGCGTTTATCTTGATTAAAACTACTCAACTCGCCATTTAGTAATTGCTTAACGTTTTTAAGACTTAAATCTTGGTCATCATGGTAAACAAGCGACACAAAATCTTTTTGTTTTAGCTCATCTTCTGTATAGCCCAACATATCGCAAAAAGCGCGATTAGCCATTTCATATCGACCATTTTTAGTCATCATAGCAATGCCCGCAGCAGTTGCTTTGAACATTTCGTTCACTTGGGCTTGCGCAGCTACTAGCTCACGCTCAGTTTGTTGGCGTAAGTTAGTTTCAAGTGTGAGTTGCTCATCACTTGTGCGCATTTTATGGCGAACTTTAAAATACCAATGCAAAAATATAAACAGTACAAATAATGCTAAAAAACTCACCGCAATAATATTTTGCCGCGTAAATACCTTAGATGCGTTTGGCTGATAAATAAATGGTGCTAAATCTAGCCCTTTTTTAATCAAACCTAAATTGGTCAGCTCTTTAGCAATATGTTGCCAGCGCCCTTCGTTAATGTGCCCAATTTCTACAATTTCTGGCAATATTAGTGGCTCCATGTCGCGCGCTTCGTTGAGCAACACAGCTAAAGTAATGCCACGTTTACTCACACCATCCAGCCGTAAAATAGCCTCGGCCATTTCTTCTTTATTGGCTAGTGCATAAAGCCAGCCTTTTTGCGTAGCTCTTAAAAAAGCGGCAACTCGCTCTGGGTTTTCATTCACTTCACGCTGGTTGGTAAACAACGTATCGCCATAAAAATCAATGCCATAACTCGCACTTTTTAAAATGCCTGGGTTAACACCCAGTGTGCGCATTAAATTTGGCTCAGCAGTAATATAAGCTGACATAGCATCAACTTTACCGCTAATTAAGTCTTGTATATTCCAAGTGTGCGGAATAATCTGCACTCTTTTTAGATCAATACCTTCATTGAGTAGCATGGCTTTAAATTGATTAGTGCCTTGATTATTGCCCAGCATGACACGTTTACCCACCAAGTCTGATGGGCTATTGATCTTTGAATCAAAACGGCTGAGTAAAATATAAGGTGAGTGCTGAAAAATAGCACCAAACACAACAACTGGCTTACCTTGTGCGTAACTCAGCAAAATCTCAGAGTCGCTCACGCCATATTGCGCTTTATCTGTAGCGACCATATCAGCGGCAGATATGTCAGCACCGCCTTCTAAAATATTAACATCAAGGCCCTCAGCGCGATAAAAGCCTTTTTGTTGCGCTGCGTAATAACCAGCAAACTGAAATTGGTGATGCCATTTTAATTGTAGATTAACGGTTTGTAGCTCAGTTGGCGAAGCCGTAGTTTCAATTGCTGGCGCACTCAGCGGGCTTAATATAAAACTACAGACTACAATAGATGCAATGGCGTTTAAGATGCTTCTAAATGGATGTTTTTCACAAAGATGCATATACAGTTTGGTCTTGATTTAATAACTCAAATATAAACCTATTTAGTCTACTACAAAAGGGTTTATATGTTGTTTGACGGCATTCAAGCGGGGTTTTATGCAAATTTTTTGCTAAAAACCAGCCATTTTTATTTGGAATCATACCAAACCCGCTGTATGATATTTATATTGTCAATTACACAATTATTAGAAACTATTAAGGTTCACATGTCTGATTTCAAAAACTTAACGCTCAATAATCAATTATGCTTCGCGTTATATTCAGCCACTCATGCAATTACACGTGCTTATCGTGAACATTTAAGTAAAATCGGTTTAACTTACCCACAATATTTAGTCATGTTAGCGCTTTGGGAACACCAAAACCAGACCGTAAAAAGCATGGCTGAATTACTTAATTTAGATTCACCCACACTCACGCCCTTATTAAAAAGATTAGAAACAGCAGGTTTGCTGAACCGCACGCGCAGCAAGCAAGATGAACGAATTGTGATTATTTCGTTAACGCCTGCGGGCGCTGCATTAAAAGAATCAGTGAGCAAAGTACAGCAAAAAGTTTCTTGCGAAACAGGCTTAACCGAACAAGAATATATAGAGCTTAGGGGCAAACTTCACCATTTGTTAACATCTATGGGTGTTTCTGATGAAAGCCGCGCTGGCTAGTATTTATATGCACTTTTATACTTAATTGCTTATTGATAGTTGTGGCGCATGATTTAATATGACTTACACTCAACTGAATTTGGATTTAACCATAGTAATATATTTGCAAAACACCTAATACACCCACTCAATTGACTATGATTTTGCCTATGAATTTGCCTACGAATTTAGCTAAGGATTCTGAAGGTTTTAAACCTGAAGCTTTAACAACTGTGTCTTTTGAACCTGAAATTTTAAAAGCAACATTATCAAAGCCAGCAATACTAGGCTCTGAAGATGTGCAAACTAAGCAAAGCGCGCAGCTACAACCTAAAAACCCAATGCATGGTTTAACGCTAGAGGCCATACTGATAAGCTTGGTTAACCACTATGGTTGGCCAGAGCTCAGTATACTGATTCCTGTGAATTGTTTTAGTCATGACCCAAGTATTAAATCTAGCTTAAAATTTTTGCGTAAAACACCGTGGGCACGTGACAAGGTTGAACAACTTTATGCGTTTATGTTGCGTGATATTAAGCGCAATTCTGTTTAGTAACGCCAAATAATTCAGTGTAATCATCTTTACCGCTACTTAACCTGCACATACTCAATATCAGCGATGCTTTCTCAATGGTGCAAGCAGAGCAGATAACCCGTTATGATCAATTTCTTGCATAATTTGTAATAAGCGCCCTGTTTCATTGTTAGGAAAGCCTTCGCGAGCGAACCAGTTCAAATATTGGCCTGGTAAATCGGCAATGATACGACCTTTGTATTTGCCGTATGGCATTTCAACTGTCACTAGTTTTTGTAAATCATCAGCGTGCATTATTTTTAAAACCATTCAAAATAGTTTTAGCATGATAACTTTTTCGTGCATTTGTGGTCTGAATAATCAACAATAAAACATAAAGGAAATTTTGATGAGCACACAGCATCTACTCGATATGCACTTTAATCCACATAGTTTTTCAGATCATGTTGCTTATGCATTCACAAAGTTTATGCGCTTTTTTGCAGATACTTTTTTCAGTGGCCGCTACGGTCACCGCGCTGTAGTGCTTGAGACAGTTGCGGCTGTACCTGGCATGGTTGGTGGTGCCCTGCAGCATTTAAAATCGCTACGCCGCATGCAAAGTGATAATGGCTGGATACATACACTACTGGATGAGGCAGAAAATGAACGCATGCACTTAATGACTTTTATTGAGATTGCGAAACCCAGTAAATTTGAGCGCCTACTGATTGTTATTGCTCAAGGTGTTTTTTACAATTTATTCTTTTTACTTTATATTATTTCATCAAAAACCGCACACCGTGTTGTAGGCTATTTTGAAGAAGAAGCAGTGTATAGCTACACTGAATATTTAGCAGGTGTTGACAGCGGAAAATATGAAAACGTACCTGCGCCGCAGTTGGCAATAGACTACTGGAAGCTCGCGCCAGATGCGAGATTACGCGACGTGATACTAGTAGTGCGTAATGATGAAGCCGGGCATCGCGATGTTAACCATGACTTTGCGAACCAATTAGGTTAAAAAGTTACTGCTGGTACCGAGTCATTAAAGCTGCTGCTTCATTCACTGGCAGGCTAGCAGTGATTACAATATAAGCGCCAAACTCTTTACTGAGTAAATGACCATTTATTTTACTAAGTTCGCGCACAAATCCATCTAATTGCTTGTAATCTAAATTGAGTTTGATGGTTTGCATTTCTACAAAAGTCGCTGTTTTGCAAGCGTCTAACGCTAGTCTTCCTGTGCCGCCATAAGCCCGTGCCAAGCCGCCAGTGCCCAAATTGATGCCGCCATAATAGCGAATCACACCCACACAAATATTGATTAAGTCTCGCCCTTCTAATATTTGTAAAATCGGCTTGCCTGCTGTGCCAGACGGCTCACCCGCATCTGAAAACCTTGGGATAATACCGTCAGGCGTTTTGATTCTAAACGCATAAGCAAGGTGATGCGCTGTGGGGTTTGCGCTAGCTAAACTTCTTAAAAACTGCCCTACCGAGCGCTCAGAATCACAATGTTGAGCACTGGCTACAAAACGTGATTTGTTAACGGTTTGTTCGGCAAACCCCGTATTCGTAATAATCAGCAAATCTTAACGCTTTTTACCAAACAAGCCACCCAATACACCACGTATCACTTGGCGGCCAAGCTCAGAGCCAATGGTACGCGCGGCTGTTTTTACAACTGTGGTCGCAATGCTATCAGGCACGCGACCTTTAGATTTAGGTTGATTAGCTGATGAATTTCCACCAAAAATACTGCCCCAAAATCCGCCACCCTCTTCGGCTTCTTCAGTGGCAGATTCTTCCGCTCTGCCTTTTAAAATCTCATAGGCTGACTCACGGTCAACCGCTTTTTCATAAAAGCCTGCCACATTACTTATGCGTATTACATTAGCGCGCTGTTCGTCAGTAATTGCGCCAATATGGCTTTGCGGTGGACATACAAAAGCACGCTCTACAGGTGTTGGTACGCCCTTTTCATCTAAAAACGACATGAGCGCTTCACCCACACCTAACTCAGTAATCGCAGTTGCCACATCAACTTTAGGGTTGCTTCTAAAGGTTTCAGCCGCTGATTTGACGGCTTTTTGATCGCGTGGTGTAAAGGCACGCAAAGCGTGTTGTACGCGGTTACCAAGCTGGCCTAATACTAAATCAGGAATATCTAAAGGATTTTGGCTGACAAAATAGATGCCTACGCCTTTTGAGCGAATTAGCCGCACTACTTGTTCAATTTTTTGTAGTAACGCATCAGGTGCGTCGTTAAATAGCAAATGGGCTTCATCGAAGAAAAACACCAGTTTGGGTTTTTCCAAATCACCCACTTCAGGCAGCTTTTCAAATAGCTCTGAAAGTAGCCAAAGTAAGAGCGTTGCATACACGCGGGGTGAGTTAAATAACTGGTCCGAGACAAGAATATTGATGATGCCACGGCCTTGAGAATCAGTTTGCATTAAATCATCTAGGTTTAATGCAGGCTCGCCAAACAGCTGATCTGCGCCTTGTGTTTCGATTTCTAAAATAGCACGTTGCACCGCACCCACACTAGCAGCAGAAATATTGCCGTATTCTGTTTGAAACTCAGCGGCGTTTTCTGCTGAAAATTGCATCATCGCACGTAAGTCTTTTAAATCTAATAGCAACCAGCCTTTATCATCGGCAATTTTGAAGATTGAATTTAAAACACCACTTTGCACATCGTTCAAATTCAACAATCTAGCCAGTAATAATGGTCCCATTTCCGCAATAGTCGTGCGTACTGGGTGCCCTTTTTTACCAAACACATCCCACAAAGTCACCGTGTAAGCTTGCGCTTTATAGTCGTCTAAGCCAAGTTGGGCAATGCGCGCATCTACTTTTGGGTTGCCCCCACCAGGCTGAGACATACCGGCTAAATCACCTTTAACATCAGCCATAAATACTGGTACGCCTAAGCCTGCGAAACCCTCTGCAAGCGTTTGTAAAGTGACGGTTTTACCTGTGCCAGTAGCGCCTGCAATCAAGCCGTGGCGATTCGCCATTTTTGGCAAAATAAACTGAAAAACATCAGACTTAGCGACGCGAATAGGGTTTGTCATATTGGTTTTATCTGACTATATTTAAAACCCAATTATGGGCTAGATTGCCTAGTTTAGTAAACAAACATGTCTGACGGACAACAAAAAAGCAGCTTAAAAGCTGCTTTTTTAAATGTCATAAACGCATTAAGGCACTGCGTGAAACTCTTCAATGCGGTCATTCAACTCACCTGCAATAATCTTTTTAGAGTTTTTATCTGTTCTAAAAATAATCGGCTGGGCTTGTAGATGCGGCAAATGCGCGTCTTTAATGGCTTGCTCAATAATGTGGTGATGCGGCGACAACGTACAAACTGGGTCAGCCGCTTCTGGGTCACCCGCTAGCATCATGGCTTGGCAACGGCAACCGCCTAAATCATTCAATTTTTCAGGGCAACTACGGCATGGTTCTTTCATCCAGTCCATACCACGGTATTTATTAAACGCTGGACTCTCTTCCCAAGCCCATTTCAGGCCATGCTCTTTAACATTGGGGAATGTCATGTCAGGCAATACGCGGGCTGAGTGGCAAGGCAATACGGTACCTTCCGCAGTCACAATCATAAAAACTTCACCCCAACCATTCATGCATTTTTTCGGACGGTCTGAAAAGTAATCAGGCACCACGAAGAAGATTTTCATCTTATTGCCTACTTTTTCGCGATAAGCCAGCGTGATTTGTTCTGCTTCGTCAATTTGCGCTTTTGTAGGCATCAATTGGTTGCGATTCACTAATGACCAGCCGTAATATTGTGTGTTAGCAAGCTCTACGTAATCAGCACCGAGCGCTTCTGCCATCTCTAAAATTTGTTGTAAGTGATTGATATTATAGCGATGTATCACCACATTCAACACCATTGGGTAACCATGATTTTTAATCATAGCAGCCACTTTTTTCTTCAACTCGAAGGTTTTAGTATTGTGATAAAGTTGTTAATTTCTTCAGTAATATCGTGCATTGATAGCTGAATGTGGTCTAAACCACCTTCTTTGAATGCTTGAATACGCTTTTCTGTTAAACCAACACCTGAAGTGATTAGATTACTGTAATAACCCAATTTTTTAGCTTCAATGACAATCTCTTCAATATCATCACGCAATAATGGTTCGCCACCTGATATACCTAGCTGCAATGCGCCAAGTTTACGGGCATCACGTAAGGCTTTAATCCATTCTTCAGTTGATAACTCATTTTGCGTATGCTTATCGTAATCAGTAGGGTTATAGCAAAACGCGCAATGTAATGGACAGCGATAAGTGACCTCAGCTAGCAACCAAAGTGGTTGAGTGTGGGTAACCGAAGCTGCAACGCCGTTGTTGATTGCTGTAACCATTTTTAATCCTTTTATAAACTTTACAAAAACGCGCTTTTATTTCAGTAAAAGCCAGTTTGAAAACAATAATTGCTAATAACAAGTTAACTAACTTGTCGAATCCAAGCTTTATCTAGTGCCATTTCAAGCATGCCGATCACATCTTTTGCTAAATCTGGTACATCAGTAAACTTGGCTTGTAGTGTTTTAGTTATTTCATCAACATTACGTTTGGCGTCTAACAAATTAAGCACCTCACCCGCACCACCATTGAGCTTAACCATACCTTCAGGAAACAAAATAACGTAGCAGTTTTGCGCTTCTTCCCACTGAAAACGGTGGTGTAGCGCTATTGCGTAAACATCTGTTAGCTGTACTGTTGCCATTTATATCTCTTTTATTTTTATAGAATTAAATACTTTGATGATTTATCTAAAGTTTATAACAGGTTGATGAAAATAATCTTTACCAGCAACTTGTATATCAACTGTTGAAGCTAGCATGATACTGTCTGCAATTACCCATAATACGTTAAGTTTGAATTGCAAAATATCTAGCGCTTTGAGCTGCATTTCGCGCGATGTACTAAAATATTCGAGCGTAACACCTAGTCCTTGCTCAACATCACGCCTTGCCTCAGTTAAACGTTTTTTAAAGTAACTTAAGCCAGATTCGTTAATCCAAGGATACATGGCAGGCCATGAACTAATACGCTGCTGGTGTATGTGCGGTGCAAATAGCTCTGTTAAGCTAGAGCAAACTGACTCTTGCCAAGGACGTTGTTTTGCAAAATTCACATACGCATCTACCGCAAATTTAACGCCAGGGCTTACCATTTTTAGGCTCGTTACATCCTCACGTGTTAAGCCCACTGCCTCACCTAGCTGTATCCACGCTTCAATACCACCCACTGCGTTATCAACCCCGTCGTGATCAGTAATGCGTACAATCCATTGTTTACGTACTTGTACATCATCACAATTAGAAAGAATGGCTGCATCTTTCATGGGAATAGATATTTGGTAGTAAAAACGGTTTGCGACCCAGCATTGCAACTGCTCTTTAGTTAGCTTACCCTCATACATCATCACGTGAAACGGATGATAGATATGGTAGCCACGACCTTTTTCGCGGAGTTTGTCTTCAAACTCTTCTCTAGTCCAAGGTAAATTGTCATTTGTCATTGCATTCATTGTTTATTTATCCTTAGAGAATAATATCCATACCATCATAAGCAACTTCGATGTTGTGTTCATTTAAAACCGCGCGTTCAGCGGAGTCTTCACGTAAAATTGGGTTAGTATTATTGATATGAATCAATACCTTACGCACTTCCTTATCATTACCAAACTCAGCTAACTTCTCTATCATGCCGCCCTCACCTGATTGCGGATTATGGCCAATAGAACGAGCTGTTTTGGTCATCAAACCCATATCAATCATTTCGGTATTTGTCCAAAACGTACCGTCAACCATAATGCAATCAGCTTGGTTCATTAACACAGGTAAATGTGGTTCAATCTCACCCAAGCCTGGGCTATACCAGCACTTTTTGCCTGTGCTAATTTCCTCAATTAAGACACCAATTGTGTCACCCGCTTTAGGGTCGTTACGATGTGGTGAATATGGTGGCGCTGCGCTTTTTAGAGCAACCGAAGTAAATTTCAGATTAGGTACATTAGGGATGGTAAAACTAGTCATGCCGTCAATCGGCACATCGTGACGGTTAATACCGCAATAGTGACCTAAAATGTTGAGTACTTGATTACCAGTAGTTAGGTCTTCGTAAACCATATCTGTGCAATAGATTTCACGTTTCACTTGGCCTTCGCGCAGCATAAACAAACCTGTAGTGTGGTCAATTTGTGCATCAATTAAAATGATGGCTTGAATACCGCTGTCACGCACTGAACGGCCAGGTTGTAATGGTGCAAAATCTTGAATTTGCTGTAACACATCAGGAGACGCGTTAAATAGCACCCAATCAATCCCATTACCAGAAACACAAATAGAAGACTGTGTGCGTTTGGTTGCCTTAATAGTGCCTTTGCGCAAGCCATCACAATTACCACAATTACAATTCCATTGCGGAAAACCGCCACCTGCTGCTGCTCCTAAAACGTGTATATGCATAATTTTTTTCTGTTTTTGATAATGTAGAACTGTGAGTTGAATTGCAAATATTGCGATTAAAAAATAAAGGCCGCCATTAGGCAGCCTTCAAAACAAATAACTGATTACTTGTTTGCAACGTACATTGTTACTTCAAAGCCAAAACGCATTTCTGTAGCAGCTGGTTTAGTCCACATGGTGAATCTCCTAAAAGTAATTAAATTAAGTATACAACGCGATAAATTGTGTTGCAGTTGTATGATTAGAACTATACGCACTGGTTCTGCTAGTACGCTGCGGTTAAAGCGCAATTGCTGTTACGTATTTTCATTAGAATATTTTTATACGTAATTTGATGAGGACTTAACTGCTTTTAAGTAACAAAAGCGTAATAGCATATTACCAATTAAAATTATTACTAAGCCACTGTATTTTAGTTAAATTTCGTCATTTAAGTTTTTTTCGCGGCGTGCTCGCACAGACGCAGCTAAGCCTTGCAATACATCTACCGTATCAGCCCAGCCTAAACATGCATCAGTAATAGATTGCCCATAAGCTAAATCGCAGCCTGGCATTTGATCTTGACGACCTTCGTTAAGGTGCGACTCAACCATTAAGCCAATAATACGAGCGTCGCCTGACGCAATTTGCACACCAACATCAAGCGCTACTTCTTTTTGACGTTTAAACTGCTTGCTGCTATTGGCATGACTACAATCAATCATCAATCTTGGTGCTAAACCAGCACTAGCAAGGTTTGTACAAGCTGCTTCAACGTTGCTGGTATCGTAATTTGGCGCATGACCACCTCGTAAAATAACATGGCAATCTTGATTACCAGTTGTTGCAATAATCGCAGACTGGCCTTCCTTGGTGACTGATAAAAAATGATGCGGGCTAGCTGCAGTTTTAATCGCGTCAATCGCCACACGTACGCCACCATCGGTACCGTTTTTAAAGCCAACTGGACAAGATAACCCAGATGCTAACTCACGATGAATTTGTGACTCTGTTGTGCGCGCACCAATCGCGCCCCAACTCACTAAATCAGCCAAATATTGCGGTGTAATCATATCTAGAAACTCAGCACCAGCGGGCAGTCCGAGCTCATTTACATCTAGCAAAAATTTACGCGCAAGTGCAATACCTTCATTTATTTGATAGCTACCATCTAAAAATGGATCGTTAATCAAACCTTTCCAGCCTACAGTTGTACGCGGCTTCTCAAAATAAACACGCATAACAATCAGTAAGTCTGCAGCCAATGTTTTGCGTATCTCTAATAGACGTTTGGCATATTCCATACCTGCAACTGGGTCGTGAATCGAGCATGGGCCTACAATCACTAATAAGCGATCATCTGCTTGGTACAAAATACGGTGAATAGCTGTGCGCGTTTGCAGTATATTATGCGTGGTTTCAGCACTTTCTTTTAGCCGGCCAAGTAGCTCTAGCGGCGTAATTAATGGCTTGATTTCTCGCACACGCACGTCATCGGTGGCTAGTTTTTCGTATTTAATTTGTTCTTGGTTTGTCATTTATTTGCGTAAGATTTCTGTTAGCTTAATATTTGTTTAATCAGCGCTTTGTATTTGCAAGCAGTATCACTAACTAAGAATTTGTTTTAAAACAGTCAAAAATCGCGCGTTTTCAGTAAATAAACCGATACTGACACGTAAAAAATCTGGCATACCGTAGTTAGCAATTGGTCGCACAATTACACCGTTTTGTAATAATTGTTGATTGACTTGTGCTGCATTGGCAACTTTAAAACTAACAAAATTAGCGTACGAAACAATATAATCTAAATTCAACTCGCTTAAACCTTGAGTGAGCTGAGCCATACCCGCCTGATTTAGTGCGTAACTGCGTGCTACAAAATCATCATCTGCCAAGCTAGCAATCGCAGCAGCTTGCGCCACTGAGTTTACATTAAATGGCTGACGTACGCGGTTTAAAATATCAGCCACACTTGGGTGCATTAAGCCAAAACCAATACGTAAACCAGCTAACCCATAAGCTTTAGAAAACGTACGTGAAATAATAAGATTATCAAATAGTTGTAACCAAGCAATTGCCTCAGATTTATGTTGTGCTGATAAATACTCATCATAAGCTTCATCTAACACCACTAAAATATGCTCGGGCACTTTGGTCAAAAAGGCTTTTAGGTCATCTTTTGCAATTAAAGTACCCGTTGGATTATTAGGATTTGCCACAAAAATCATGCGGGTTTTAGGTGTAATAGCCGCTAAAAACGCTTTTAAATCATGGCCATAATCACAAGCGGGCACTACCACGCCCGTAGCACCAAGCGCTTGTGTTACGAGAGAATAAACAGCAAACGCATGTTGGGAGTAAATCACTTCATCATTGACAGTTAAAAAAGCACGCGCTGATAGCTCTAAAATATCATTTGAGCCGTTACCAAACACAATTTGATTGTGTGCCACATTAAACTTGCTAGCTACCGCCTCGCGCAGTGCAAAGCTATTGCCGTCAGGGTATCGCGCAATATCAAATATCGCATCTTCCATCGCCATTTGCGCTTTAGGACTCACGCCAAGAGGATTTTCGTTTGAAGCCAGCTTAACAATATCTGCTTCGTTTAAGCCCATTTCACGGGCAAGTTCAGCAATTGGTTTGCCACCTTGGTATGGTGCAATTGATTGAATATATTTTGGTGCTAATTCACTTAAAGTAGCCAAGAGATGACATCCTCAAATAGTAAAAAAATCTAATAAAAAAGCGGCTTTTGGCCGCTTAATAATTATACCACTAACAAAATAACGCTAATTGATTGGTTTAGTTAATCTTAGCGATAGCATAACTTGATTTGCCCGCACGTTTTACCTCGTACATCGCTTGATCACTACGGCGTATGATATCGATTGGTGTGCAGTTTTCATAAGGAAAGATACAAATGCCAATACTTGCACCAAAACCAGAAAGCTTGATATTTTCAGTTAGTTCGTAATCTTTTCTGAGTTGTTGTAGTAGTTTTTTTGCGAGTGTTTCAACTGATTTTTGAGTAGGTAAATTGCGTGCAAGCACAAAAAACTCATCACCACCAATACGTGAAAGTGTATCCGATTCACGCATACAGCCTTTTAGTCGCCCTGCTACCTCACGTAAAAATAAATCACCAATATCATGCCCGTAGTTATCGTTAACTTGTTTAAAGTTATCTAAATCGATAAACATACCTGCACAAATTTGCTCATTTCTGCTGGCAAAGTTAATACATTGTTGAATTCTATCAATCAGTAAATCACGATTAGGTAAGCCAGTAAAACTATCATGTAGTGAGCGAAACAAATGACTTTCACGCTCAATATCAAGCTCCATTTCGCGTAAAAAGAGTAATCTGTTTTTTCTCTCCAGCAAATAGCGCGAGGCTATACCCACAATAAATGCATACAAAACATACAAGGTGTAGTTGAAAAAATCAATATTCGGTAGAGGTAAGTAATATTTACAAACCACAATAAAAACAAATACTGTAATGGAAGTAATGACTACAGTTGTAGCTAGGGTAATGGGTACAAACGCACTTACCCAAAAAAGAAATATGAGTACGCTGGGGTAATAATACTCAAGCGCGTTTATTGGTAAAAATGCAAGTTTTGTAATGAGTAACAGGCCCGCAGTTAAGCATACTGTACCGATAATAGATTGATAAAAATCTATAAAAAAACGGCTGTAAGAGAGTACATAAGTGGCTATACCCAACAGGATGATGCTGACTTCTAACACTAAAATACTAGATTTGTAGGCTTCAGGTACAAAGATGTGATCGAAAAAGCCGAAAGCAACAATCATCAGTGTGCCAACAAAAATTGACACGCGAGATTGTATAAGTGTTTGCGTTAACGCATGGTTTTTAAAAGCAGCATCAAGCGTAGACTCGTCAAACGATAACGATATTCTATTGATTTTTGCTTTTGCAATTAAGTTGTGATCCATCATTTTTTTGTATTAACGATTTAAAGCGTATCAATAAAATAAAGGTCTGTTTACATTACAGACTTTGGGTATGAGCCCAATACTTTTAACATTGAAGCACGTTCTTGCAACTCCATCAATGCTGGACTGTTTTTGGCATCAAGCATATGCCCTTCAATGTCCACAAAAAATACGTATTCCCATAAGCCAGTTTTTGATGGGCGCGATTCAAATTTAGTCATACTTACGCCATGTCGCGATAATGGTTCTAATAATTGCACCATAGCACCTGGTCTATTTTTAGCCGTCATTACCAGTGATGTTTTATCATCGCCTGATGGCGCAATATCATGTGTGCCTATTACCAAAAATCGTGTCGTATTTTTAGGGTCATCTTCAATATTTTCTGCCAATATATTTAAACCAAATAACTCCGCTGCACGTTTACTGGCAATAGCCGCAGCAAAGGTATCGTTTGAAGCGACTAACTCATGAATCATTTGTGCAGCGCGCGCATTGCTAGATACAGCCTCGCGTACAACGCCTGGGGTTACTCTGTTGAGCCACTCATGGCACTGCCCAAGTGATTGCGCATGTGAAAAAATATGACTAATTTTAGCAATATCAGTCTGCTGAGATAGTAAACAATGATGAATTGGCAAAGTGACTTCACCACAGATTTTTAAGGGGCTAGAAAGCAGCAAATCAAGCGTAATGCCAACTGCTCCTTCTGTAGAGTTTTCTACTGGCACAATACCGTAGTCGGCCAAGCCTGCTTCAACAGTGCGAAACACTTCATCAATAGAACTACACACAACGGCACTACGACCTAGACCAAACTGTTTAAGCGCTGCCTCTTCACTGTATGTGCCTAATGGGCCTAAAAATGCCACGCTAAGCTCTTTTTCAAGTGCTCTACAGTTTGACATGACACCACGAAAAATATGGCTAACGGCCTCAGCAGATAATGGGCCAGTATTGTTGGCTTGTAAACGGCGTAAAACTTGAGCTTCACGCTCAGGACGATAAATCACACCATCGTCTTTTAAGCTACCTATTTGCTGGGCGAGTTTAGCTCGCTCGTTCACTAGCTTTAAAATCTGCTCGTCAATAGCATCAATTTGGTCGCGGTGCAGCTTTAAAATGTCAGACATAATTTAGTTAGTTTTTATGTTTCATTGATTATAATTTGAAGTGTAGTTTCAAGTGTAGTTTCAAATGTAGCTTTAAATATTGTGCGAAAGCTTATTGATTATTATGCGCAAAATCGCGCATAAACTGTACTAATGTTTTAACGCCTTCAAGTGGCATTGCGTTATAGATACTTGCACGCATACCACCAACTAATTTATGACCTTTTAACTGCAATAAGCCATGCTGTTGCGACTCTTTTAAAAACTGAGCATCTAGTTGATTATTTTTAAGAATAAATGGCACATTCATACGCGATTGATTTTTTACAGCTACAGGGCTAGTATAAAAATCAGAGCCTGCTAAATAGTCATACAACAAAGTTGCTTTTTCAATATTTTTAGCCTCAATCGCGCTCAAGCCACCTTGCGATTTAAGCCATTTAAAAACTAAACCAGCGATATAAATACCATAAGTAGGTGGCGTATTGTACATAGAGCCATTATCTGCATGCGTTTTATAGTCCAGCATAGTAGGCGTTATGGGCTTAGCATGACCGATTAAATCGTCACGAATAATCACAATTGTTAACCCTGCAGGGCCAATATTTTTTTGTGCACCCGCATAAATCAAACCAAACTTACTTACATCAATTGGACGACTTAGAATATGCGACGACATATCAGCCACTAAAGGTACATTACCAGTATCGGGTGTGCCAAAAACCTCTACACCGCCGATTGTTTCGTTGCTGGTATAGTGCACATAAGCGGCGTTTGGGTTGAGCTGCCAATCACTAAACTCAGGGCAATAAGTAAAGTTTTTATCAGCGCTACTAGCAGCAACGTTTACCGTACAGTATTTTTGCGCCTCAGCGATCGCTTTTTTAGACCACTCTCCACTGTTAATATAATCAGCGCTGCTTTTATCACCCAACAAATTGAGTGGAATCATAGAAAACTGTAAATGCGCGCCACCTTGCAAGAAAAGCACCTTGTAGTTAGCGGGTATGGCTAACAGTTCACGAAAATCTGCCTCAGCTTCTGCCGCAATTTGCATGAACTCAGCACTACGATGCGACATTTCCATCACACCCACGCCTGAGCTATGCCAATCCTGCATTTCGATTGCAGCTTGCTGTAAAACAGCAGCTGGCAATACGGCAGGGCCTGCTGCAAAATTATAAACTTTAGTCATTGTGCTAATTTTCAGTTGTTTCTGTTAGGGCTAATAAAGGTTTGCATCAAACATTTAAAGCAAAACTTATGCAAAAAATCTTGAAAGATTTTATAAAAGCTTCTGTTTAAGATATGTGGTTTGCAAACGTTTCATCTGTGTGTTTTCAACTCTACAAGGTACTTACTCAGCAATTAACGGCTCAAGATCGTCTGTTTCAACGACTTTTTCTAAGCCAGAAAGCTTTTCACCTTCGCCCAAGTTAATTAGCGTTACCCCTTGCGTTGCGCGGCCTAGCTCACGTATCTCTTTAACACGCGTACGAATTAACACACCACCTGTGGTGATCAGCATAATTTCATCTTCATCATTCACCAGACGGGCCGCTACGACCAAGCCATTACGCTCACTCACGGCAATGGCTTTTACACCTTGTGTACCACGGCCAGAGTGGCGGAAATCAGCCAGCTGCGTGCGCTTACCAAAGCCATTTTCTGTAGCGACTAATACTGTTTGCTTATCATTGTCAGCAATCAATAATGACAACACTTGCTGTTTAGCTTGCAGTTTCATACCGCGTACACCACGTGTCGCGCGGCCCATTTGGCGAACTTCCTCCTCATCAAACCACACGGCTTTACCACCATTTGAAACCAACACAATATCGTTTTCGCCATTGGTGATTTCAGCGCCAATCAGATAATCATCATCATCTAAGTTAATCGCGATAATGCCTGATTTACGTGGATTCGCAAACTCACTTAATGCAGTCTTTTTAACCGTTCCTTGCGAAGTTGCCATGAAAATAAAGTGATTTTCATCAAATGTTTTTACTGGCAATATTGCGTTAATCTTCTCACCTTCTTCAAGTGGGAACAAATTCACAATCGGCTTGCCACGCCCAATTCTACTGCCTTGTGGCACTTCATATACTTTTAACCAATATACACGACCGCGGCTTGAGAAACACAAAATAAAGTCATGTGTGTTAGCCACAAACATTTTGTCGATAAAGTCATCTTCTTTGGTTGGCGCAGCTGTTTTGCCACGACCGCCACGTTTTTGCGCACGGTATTCTTCAAGCGGCTGAGATTTAACATAGCCAGTATGCGATAAAGTGACAACAACATCAGTTGGTGTAATTAAGTCTTCAAGTGATAAATCTTGCGTATTTTGCACAATTTCACTACGGCGTTTATCACCAAATTGGTTACGTATCGCTGCCAATTCTTCAACAATCATGGCCGTTACACGGGCTGGGGTCGCTAAAATATCAAGCAAGTCAGCAATCACATCCATCACTTCTTTGTATTCTGAAACAATTTTGTCTTGCTCAAGGCCAGTCAAACGTTGCAAGCGCATTTGCAAGATTTCAGTTGCCTGAACATCAGACAAATTGTAGCCATCTGGCGTTAAACCGAAGTTTACAGCCAAGCCATCTGGGCGCGCAGCTTCCATCGCAGCACGTTTTAGCATTTCCTCAACCACTGGCGAATGCCAAGTTTTTGCCATCAAATCTTTTTTCGCTTCAGGCGGCGTTGGCGCGGCTTTGATAAGCGCAATCATCTCATCCACGTTTGCCAATGCGACTGCTAAACCTTCAAGCACATGGCCACGCTCACGCGCTTTACGCAATTCGAACACCGTGCGACGTGTGATCACTTCACGACGATGACGTAAAAACGCTTCCAGCATTTGCTTCAAGTTCAATAATCTTGGCTGACCATCTAGCAAGGCCACCATGTTCATACCAAAGGTATCTTGTAGCTGCGTTTGCTTGTAGAGATTATTTAAAATCACTTCTGGAATTTCGCCGCGCTTAAGCTCAATGACCACACGCATACCAGATTTATCTGATTCATCACGCAAATCAGAAATACCTTCGATTTTTTTCTCGTTAACTAGCTCAGCAATTTTTTCAACGAACGTCTTTTTATTCACTTGGTACGGCAGTTCGTCAACAATCAACATCTGACGACCACCCGCTTTATCCATGTCTTCCACATGCGTACGACCACGCATGACCACACGGCCACGGCCTGTTCGGTAACCTTCTTTAACACCTACTGTACCGTAAATAATTCCGGCTGTTGGGAAGTCTGGCGCAGGGACTAGCTCAATTAACTCATCAATCGTGATGTCAGGATTTTTAAGTTGCGCAAGACAAGCGTCCAAAACCTCATTCAAATTGTGTGGCGGAATATTCGTTGCCATACCAACCGCAATACCTGAGCTACCGTTAATCAGCAAGTTAGGAATACGTGCTGGCATAATCAGCGGTTCATGCTCAGAACCGTCATAATTAGGGCCAAAATCAACGGTTTCTTTGTCAATATCAGCTAACAATTCATGTGCAATTCTGCTCATGCGGATTTCGGTATATCGCATCGCGGCCGCGTTGTCGCCATCTACCGAGCCGAAGTTACCTTGACCATCCACCAACATGTAACGCAAACTAAAATCTTGCGCCATACGAACGATGGTGTCATACACAGCCGTATCACCATGCGGGTGGTATTTACCGATGACATCACCGACAATACGTGCAGATTTTTTATACGGTTTATTGTAGTCATTCGACAGCTCATGCATCGCGAATAATACGCGTCTGTGCACTGGCTTCAAGCCGTCGCGCACATCTGGTAAGGCGCGGCCGACGATGACGCTCATCGCGTAATCGAGGTAAGATCTGCGCATTTCATCTTCTAAACTGATCGGCAGAGTTTCTTTAGCAAACTGATTTGGCGTAGGTTGATCCATGTTTTTTAATGGCTTTCTGAACGACTTTTTTTAATTGAATTTGTAACAATATTTTAACACGTGAGCAAGTTTTTAGCTGGAAAACAGCGGTAATTACGTTGTTTTAGGTGACTTTTATAGATGTTTTTGACATCAAATTATGGGTGTGCAGAATATAACTCCAAAAAACCAAGAAGCCACCACCAGCAACGATTATCACGTTGCTGATGGTGGCTTTAATTGAACCATAAACAGTTACTGAATAGTCATTCACAAAACGTCGAATATGATCAGTTAAATCAAAATTAAAAGTGTAGATCTGCGATTAAATCGTCAACATACTCGAGCCCTACCGCAATACGCACCAGATTATCTTTAATACCCGCCATTGCGCGCGCCTCAGCGGTTACGCGACTATGTGTCGTGGTGGCTGGGTGTGTAATCGTACTTTTTGCGTCGCCCAAGTTAGCCGTAATTGAAATCAACTCAGTTGCATCAATTAGCGCCCATGCTGCTTCTTGCTCAGTTTGACCTGCTT
>JANNBX010000139.1:0-4300 GCA_031385945.1 Methylophilaceae bacterium
GTATTAGGATTCTTAATAATGTGTTATCAATCGGAGCTAAACAGATTTATTCGTTATGGAATACCAGCTGGCGTTCTAGTGTATTTGTTTTTGAGCCTTGAACCATTATTCAAAAAAAGCCCTACGTTAATAAAAATTTCATCGTACGGTGATACTTCTTACACAACATATTTGCTGCATACATTCATCGTTCCAGCAGTGCCTATTCTTTTAATTTACCTTGGATTAACTTCTAAGAGTTTTGCCTTAATAAGCTGTTTAGTCATTACTTTTATAGCGAGCTATTTTGCGTATCACTTTTTTGAGAAACGACTCATTAGTTTTATTAAGTAACTAACTTTATTGAATAATTTATGAAAAAACAACAATCAATATTTATTGCATGCCCGTGGACACCCAAGGGTGGCGGAATGTACAAAGTGGCTGACTATTTGGTTCAAGCGCAATCAACTGAAATTGACCTAGCTAGCGCTAAATTTATGCCGCTGGACACTAGAGGCGATAGAAATGCAGCGTTTTCAATGCTTGTTTTGTTTTCGGCTCTCGTTAAAGTAGCGGTGGGGCGTATCAATGGCTCACTTAAAGGTGTGCACGTTAACATGGCCGAGCGCTTGAGCTTATTTAGAAAAGGCACATTGATTGCATTTTGCAAGTTGCTTGGTGTGCCAGTAGTGTTGCACCTACATGCAGCGCAACTGCATCATTTTTATAGAGCTTTACCTGCACCGATTAAAGCAATTACTCGGTGGTTTTTCTCAATTTCATCCCACTGTATTGTGTTGGGTGAGGCTGCTAAATCTTTTGTGGTGAATGAGTTAAAGGTACCTGTCGAAAAAGTCAGTATTGTCATTAATGGTGTGCCGCGCGCAAACGTAGCGCGCCGTAGCCACTCGCCAAGCGAGCCCTTTCGGCTTTTATTTTTGGGTAATTTATCAGAGCGAAAAGGTGTATCAGATCTTTTAAACGCTTTTTCAATGATTAAAGGTGAAACACACTTGCCAGTATCAAACTTATACATGGCCGGTGGCGGAGATATTGATAAATACACGCTTTTAGCTAAAGAGTTGGGTATAGGTCAAAGAGTACATTTTGAGGGTTGGTGCAATCAGGATAAAGCTTCGCTACTCTTAGCATCGGCAGATGTACTGGTATTGCCATCTTATGACGAGGGCTTGCCATTAGTTATACTTGAAGCGCTTTCACAGGGTGTGGCTGTGATTTGTACGCCAGTAGGGGAAATACCTAGCGTGTTAACACACAGTAAAAATGCCTTATTTGTTCAGCCTGGCGATATTGCTGGGCTAGCGACGACGCTGGCTGATTTGATTAACGATGATGAATTACGCAAAAGCCTTGAAGTAAATGGTCGTCAAATATATGAACAAAAATTTTCAATTAAAAAGTTTTTTAATGATATTTCAGTGATCCACCAACAATACTTTGGTGCAGTAGCCTTACTCAAAAAACAACTGACAGCCGAGCCTAAACTATGATTATTCAAGCGAATACGGTTGTAAATGGCAGCCAGCTTGAAGTTGATGTATGTATTGTTGGCAGTGGCGCAGCGGGTATTCCACTGGCTATGCGCTTGAGTGGAAATGGTCTTACCGTTGTTATTTTAGAAGCGGGTCAGCTTAAGTCTGATGCTGCAACCCAAAAGCTTTATGAGGGTGAGGTGGCAGATGAGCAACTTCATAGCCCGCCGGACAAATACAGACATAGGCGTTTTGGTGGGTCTACCGCTATTTGGGGTGGGCGTTGCATGCCATTTGACCCTATTGACTTTGAAGAACGCGATTATGTGCCGTTAAGTGGTTGGCCAATCACTTACGATGATTTAGCGCCTTATTACAGTCAAGCGAATATGTTACTTGAGGCTGGTGAATTTATATATGACGCTGACTTGCTTTTTGATACTGAAAAAATGCCGTTGTTTAAAGGATTTAACAGCGAGACGCTTGAAACCAAAAGCTTAGAACGATTTTCATGCCCTACAAATGTTGCGGCGCGATACGCAAGACGCCTTGAGTTGGCAGACGATTTACAGGTTATTTTGGGTGCAAATTGCCGTCAAATCAATTTAAATGCAGATGGAAAAACAGTTGAGTCGGTCGATGTACTCACGTTAACAGGTCATCATTTTGTTGTCAGTGCTAAGGCTTTTGTACTCGCTACAGGCGGCATAGAAACGCCTAGATTGTTGCTTGCTTCAAATAAAGTGGCCACTGCGGGTATTGGTAACGAACATGATTTAGTAGGGCGATACTACCAATGCCATTTGGCGGGTAATATCGGCCAACTTACCATAAATGGTGCACCTAAAAACGTGCGGCACGGCTATGAGATCTCGCCTGATGGAGTTTACTGTCGCAGGCGCTTACGATTAAACGAACCTACACAACGTAAAGAGGGTTTATTAAACATGGTTGCTAGGTTGCATTTTCCTAGTATTGTGAACCCTCAACATCGCTCAGGTGTACTTTCTGGCTTATTCTTTGCTAAGAACTTTATTAGCTACGAGTACAGCAAGCGCTTAAAAGATGGTTCTAAGCATTCGCTTGGCCTTTATGCTAATCATCTTTTTAATATATTGCACGATCCAATTGATACGCTTAAATTTTTATGGCACTGGTTAAGAAAAAGAACCCTAGCTGATCGTAAGTTTCCATCGGTCATACTCAACAATAAAACCAATCACTTTAGTCTTGAGGTGCATGGCGAGCAATGCCCCAACTATGCCAGCAGAATCTCATTACTAGATACCGTTGATGTATTAGGTATGCAGCAAGTTAAAGTTGATTGGCGCTATTCTGCACAAGATATTGACTCAGTAAAACGTACACTTAATATTTTTGCGGAGCAAATAGCCAGCTCAGGGATTGGTAAGTACGAGTTTAATCAAGACACTATAGAGAAAGACTTGTTAAGGTTTGGCGCTTATGGTGGCCACCATATTGGCACAACCCGCATGGGGCATAAGCCTGAAACAAGTGTGGTAGATAAGCACTGCCGAGTACACTCTACTGATAATCTTTATGTAGCGAGTAGTGCAGTTTTTCCTACTTCTAGCCAAGCAAATCCTACACTAACAATTACTGCAATAGCACTAAGGTTGGCTGATGACCTGCTTACAAAGTTAAGGCCTTGAACATGAGTCTACCCACTAATCAAGTAGTACAAGCAGAAAAAAAGAGGGTGTTAATCTTAGGTGGCACTGGCTATGTAGGCCAGCATTTGGCTATTCGTTTGGCTGGCCTTAGCATTGATCATCAATATGCGTCTAGAAAAGCAAGTAACGCAGGCCAAGAAAACGCACTCACGCTAGACACTAAAAATAAACAGGATTTAATTAAAGCGCTGACCAATATTGACGTAGTGGTTAATTGTGTAGCGGGTGACTTTAACTCAATTAGTGATGGTGCAACTTGCTTGGTAGAAGCCGCACTAGAATGTGGTAAGCCATTGATTATTCACATGAGTTCAATGGCAGTTTATGGTCATTTTGAAGGCACTGCCACTGAGCAAACACCACTTGACCCTAGTTTGGGTTGGTATGCATTAGCAAAATGCCAAGCTGAACAGCAAATAAACCAATATTGCGCACAAGGTGGTCGCGCGATTATATTACGACCAGGCTGCGTTTATGGCGCCAATAGCGAGTTATGGGTAGGCCGAATAAGCCGCTGGCTCAAAGCGAGACGTATTGGCGATATTGGTGCAGCGGGTGATGGCTGGTCAAATCTTATTCATATTGACGATGTTGTAACTGCAATTGTGGCTAGTTTTTATATAAACAGCCAAACAAATCAAGCCGAAGTTTTTAACTTAGCCACCCCAGACAGCCCACGCTGGAATCAATATTTTACTGATTTAGCTGTTAAAACCAACGCTGTACCAGTGAGAAGAGTGAAAGCAACTCAGCTTCTAGTAGATGCTTACTTTTATAGCCCTCCTGCTAAATTCATTGAGATTTTAGCTAAGAAACTAAACGCAAGTTCACACTTACAATTAAACCCATTGCCTCCAGCACTACTTAAATTTTTTAAACAACAAATCAAGCTAGATTCAACAAAGGCTCAGCAACTGTTACTCAAAAACTGGGTTTCATATCAGCAAGGTTTAGAAGAGTTGGGTGCTTAGATTTATGGTTAATTTTAGTAGGCTTTTACATCTAACTTCATTAAAACATAATTGATCTGCCGTATAACAGATTAAGCACTCTTTTAAATTTTAGGCTGACATCATGCGACTAAAAACGATTTTTCACCGATTTCTTCCTAGCCTATTCATCATAGGCTTG
>JANNBX010000212.1:0-1905 GCA_031385945.1 Methylophilaceae bacterium
GCTTAATGCCTTGCGCTTCTTCTAGTGCGTTTAAGTCTTCGCGCTGAATATTTTCAATCAAGGCCATCACTGCGGCAGATTCGTCGGCGATATCGCGCACTAATACGGGTATGGTTTCAAGACCAGCCATTGTGGCGGCACGCCAGCGACGCTCGCCAGCAATAATCTCGTACTTATCTACTGCGATTTCACGCACTAAAATCGGCTGCATTAAGCCTTGGCTTTTAATTGAATCCGCTAGTGTTTGCAATGCGGCGTCATCCATGTGGGTACGTGGTTGGTATTTGCCTGGTTGCAATTGCGTGATGTTGAGCATGCGTAATTCATCATTGCTTTCAACATCATCTGCCAATAGCGCATCTAAACCGCGGCCTAAGCCTTTTAATTTAACCATTTTTTTTCTCTGCTTTAAGTTCTAATTTTTCTCGTTTTATCATTTCAGCCGCCAGTGCTAAATACGCTTCCGCACCTTTTGAATTCTTGTCATATACCAACACAGGCAAACCGTAGCTTGGTGCTTCAGCCAAACGAATATTGCGCGGTATCACCGTTTCATATACTTTTTTGCCAAAATGTTGTGCGAGCTGTGCTGATACTTGTTGCGCAAGCATATTACGGTTATCAAACATGGTCCGTAATAAACCCTCAATCTCAAGCGTTGGGTTTAAGTGTGCGCGCACTTTTTTAATCGTATTAACCAAGTCACTTAAGCCCTCTAGTGCGTAATATTCGCACTGCATCGGTATCATCACTGCACTTGCCGCAGTTAAGGCATTTACTGTGACTAAATTAAGCGCTGGCGGACAATCCATCAGCACGTAATCGTAATCGCTCACTGTTTTAAGCGCGGCTTTGAGCCTTGTTTCGCGGGCGATTTCATTCACCAGCTCAACCTCTGCCCCTGCCAACTCTCTATTAGATGGCGCAATATCAAAACCACCTTTTTCAGCACGCACAATCACTTCTTTGAGTGTTTTTTTCTCAATCAGCACATGATAAATAGAGGCTTTTAAGTGCGCTTTATCAATGCCACTACCTGTGGTGGCGTTACCTTGGGGGTCTAAATCAATCAGTAATACACGCTTATTTTTGGCGGCCAAACTCGCAGCTAGGTTTACACAGCTGGTGGTTTTTCCTACGCCGCCTTTTTGGTTAGTTACTGCTAATATTTTCATGTATTACCTTTTTTAAGCCTTATTGTTTTAAGCAATTCTATTTTTAAATATCAACAAATGCCTTTGCGCATCCAGCCCTGCTACTTTTAACGGGATAATTTCATCAGGTTTTTTATTGAGCGCGACAATTTCATCATCTGGCACCAAACCTTTCATGGCTAACCAAACACCATTTTCTGTTATTAAATGGCTAGTTAAACGCGTAAATAGCGATAAATCTGAAAAAGCACGTGAGATAATCGCCTCAAACTTTGGCTCAGCCTTAAAGCTTTCTACCCGATTATGCACCACAGTTAAATTGCTCAAACTAAGCTCTGCCTTGGCTTGGCGCATAAATATGGCTTTTTTTTGCACGGTATCAATCGTGGTTACTTGCAACTCTGGCTTAACAATCGCTAACACAACGCCTGGCAAACCGCCGCCACTGCCCACGTCTAATAAATTACTGGTTTTAATATAGGGCAACACACTTAGGCTATCTAATAAATGCAAAGTAACCATTTCCAACGGGTCGCGAATAGCGGTTAAGTTATAAACTTTATTCCATTTACCCAACAACTCCACATAGGTTAGCAACTTGGTTTGCGTAGCAGCATCTATTTCTAACCCCATCTCGCCAATGCCATTAGCCAATACTTGAGCCAGCATTATTTAAGCCGCCTCGTTTTGAGCTTGTAGGTTCAGCGCTTTGTTTTTACCCTTTTTCTTTAAATATACCAATAACAAAGAA
>JANNBX010000216.1:0-2632 GCA_031385945.1 Methylophilaceae bacterium
CTGGATTTTTCAAAAGTTGGAATGCTATAACTGAACGAGTTAATTTAGATATTTTCGCTTCAAGTATATTTGTATCTTGAGGTAACTCAATTCTAAGCGGATCATTAGGTGTCAAGTCTGTTCCATTAAATATGGTATTACCGTCATTCCATATAATAATTGTAGACTTTGCTAACAATGGTACATTTACATCATTAAAGGTTACTTTGACCGCTAACGGCAACTCTGCTTTTTCACCACCAATTAAATGTACTGTTCTAGCTTGATAAGCTAATCGCTTAACACTCCTACCTTTAATATAAAAGTATATAGCCAACACGATGCCAAACAGTCCTAGCATTGAGCCAAACCAACCTTTGTTTAGAATATCAAAATTCATTTTGCTGTCCTTAATCTAATTTTTATTTATTTTTAAAGGCTTGAAAAATATTTGCTTGTGAACCTTATAGACCACATTTGAAAATATATTTATTATTTGATTTTTAAATAATAAAAAAGGAGCCGAAGCTCCCTTTATTTATTTACCCGCACTTACTTTCACCACAATTTAAACAAGTCAAACAACCATCCATAATAATGCTGGCTTTTACATTACACTTTTTGCAAAGTGATGCGTTTTTTGGAAAGCCTTCGGCGTTCATTTCTCCGCCAGTTGATGCGCTTTTATCCAAGTATTCCGCTTTTTTCTCATCTACCAGTTTTTGTTGGTGTTCATCTAAGCCTGGTTTTTTAAGCATGCCGATTTCTTGCAAATGTTGCTCTACCACTTCGCCAATCTCTGCCACTAAGCTAGGGATAAATTTGCCGCCTTTTTTAAAGTAGCCGCCGCTTGGTTCAAATACGCTTTTAAGTTCTTCAACTAGGAAAGTCACATCGCCACCTTTACGGAATACCGCAGACATCACGCGGGTAAGGGCGACTATCCATTGAAAGTGATCCATGTTTTTAGAGTTGATAAAAATCTCAAACGGGCGGCGGTGTTCTTGCGGCGTACCTTCATTCATTACTACATCGTTGATGGTGATGTAAAGCGCATGCTCGGTCACTGGCGTTTTTACTTTATAAGTAGAGCCTGTGATTTTCTCAGGGCGGTCTAGCGGCTCGCCAATTTGAATAATTTTTGCGTTTAATGCTTTAGCTTCTGCCGCTTTATTAGCGGCGTCAATTTTGTCTTGCTCATTCACTAGCGCGTAGCCAGTGATTTTCTTTTCAATTTTAACTGCCATGTTATTTCTCCTTTTTATCGTCATTCCGACGAAAGTCGGAATCTAGTGTCTTTTGTTTTACGCCACTGGATTCCGTGTCAAGCACGGAATGACAATCTACCTATAGCAACGGACTGTTAATCCGTGTGCCCATGTAATCTAGAATTTACCGTAGTAACCTTCTTTTAACGCATCGTACAAATTAGCGGCTGAGTGAATTTCGCCATCGTATTCAATCTCTTCGTTACCTTCTACTTCTAACTCAGTGCCGTCATCTAATGTGAATTTGTAAGTGGTGTTTTCCAAATCTTTTTCAGTTACCAACACACCTTGGAACGCTTCAGGGTTGAATCTAAAGGTTGTGCAGCCTTTTAAACCTTTGTCGTATGCGTATAGGTAAATATTTTTGAAGTCTTCAAAATCATAATCCGTTGGCACATTAATGGTTTTTGAAATTGAGCTATCAATCCATTTTTGCGATGCCGCTTGAATATCCACATGCGCTTTTGCCATGATGGTTGAAGAATCTAAGAAGTAATCTGGTAATTGTTCTTCAGGTTTATCGCTAAACGGCATGGCTTTCGGGTTAATTAACTCGCGGTAAGCCAATAATTCATAGCTGAATACATCGACTTTCTCTTTACTCTTTTTACCTTCACGAATCACGTTACGTGCGTAGTGGTGCGCAAAGCTAGGCTCAATGCCGTTACTGGCGTTGTTCGCTAAGCTTAATGAAATTGTGCCTGTTGGGGCGATAGAGCTGTGGTGCGTAAAACGCACACCTTTGGCGGCGATTTGGTTACGCAAGCCTTCTGGGAACTGCTGCATATAGCGGCTATATTTACCCAGCAACACTTTGCCCGCCACTTTTTGGCCAACTTTAATGCCATCTGCCGCCATTTCTGGACGTTTGGCTAGCATGTCAGCGGTTACTTCAAATTTTTCATCCATAATCGGCGCTGGGCCTTTTTCAGTGGCTAATTCCACGCCAATTTCCCAGCCTACTTCTGCCATCATGCGGGTCACTTCATCGGTAAATTTCAATGAATCATCATCACCATATTTCATTTTCATCATGGTTAACGCAGAGCCTAAACCCAAATAACCCATGCCATGGCGGCGTTTGCGGGCGATTTCATCGCGTTGTTGTTGCAATGGCAAGCCGTTGATTTCAACCACGTTATCTAGCATGCGGGTGAAAATCGCTACTACTTCACGGTATTCAGCCCAGTCAAAAAACGCTTCATCGGTAAATGGTTTTTTAACGAATTTAGTCAAATTTACTGAGCCCAACAAGCAAGCGCCATAAGGCGGCAATGGTTGCTCACCACATGGGTTAGTCGCGCGAATATTCTCGCAGAACCAGTTATTGTTCATTTCGTTTACGCGGTCAATCAAGATAAAGCCTGGCTCAGCAAAATCGTAAG
>JANNBX010000245.1:0-5384 GCA_031385945.1 Methylophilaceae bacterium
ACTAATCGCTCAAAATTGCAAGATTCCATCATCGGTACTGGTTTTCCGTATCGTGATTTTCAGCATTTAGACGCATACCTTGGCATGTTTAAAGATATGATCAAAAAAACTGCCGGCTTACGCCGTCCAGGCTCAGCAGCGCTCGATTTAGCCTATGTTGCAGCGGGTTATTTTGATGGCTTTTTTGAGATCAATTTGTCTAGCTGGGACATCGCCGCAGGCTCATTATTAGTGCAAGAAGCAGGCGGCATAGTAGGTGACTTTGAAGGTAACGAAAGCTGGCTACAAACAGGCAATATTGTAGCGGGCAACCCGAAAGTGTTTAGTCAAATGTTGCAGTTGTTGAATCCACATTTAACTAGTGCTTTAAAAGCACCAGTAGCAACTAGCCACACAGAATAAATAATATGGCGGCCTAGCGTCGCCTAACTCTAGTTGCTGGCTGAGTGTGTATTTCATTTTGCTCGCGGCTGGTTTGCCTATAGCCTGCTTGGCTCAACAGCGCACGCTCGATGTAGCGACTCACCGCAAATCTCAATGGCTTAATTTGCTCAGAATCAATAAATACGGTTGGAAATTTAAAGCTTAGCCAAGCATAAAGTGAAATAAATTTACTTAAATTTTCTGCATCTTCTAAATGTTTAGCGTTGGTTGAAGTCAGCCAAGTTGGCGCAATTGGCAAAGCTCTTAATTGGTTATTGGCTGCAGACTTTAAGCATAATAAAAAGTAGTTTTTCTCTTTGGCGTTTTCTAAACTAATTGGCGCAAGCGCAACAGTAAACTTTTGTTTTAAAGGCATTAAGGGCGCGTGGGCATCAATGAGCTCAGCCTGTGCCAGCATTGTTTTATTACTTTGCAATGTGAATAAATCAGACTCGTTAAATTTAAGTGCGGCCAAAATCTCTGCTAGTTTATTGGTATGTAACTCGTTAGATGCACGAACGCAATCAACCAACTGCAGTTGTACTGGCAAAGTCTTTAATGGAATCGTATCGTCAGTGTTGAGCATCAGCTCAATATGTTCAAGTTCAGCGTTATCAAAAGCGCTTACAAAGCCTTCTGCATAAATGCCAAAACGCCCCGCACGGCCAGCTATTTGGCGGGTTTCTGTGGCGCCAAGTTTTCGGCTGATGATGCCGTCATATTTATCTACGGTTGAAAAGATCACACGGCGAATCGGCAGATTTAAACCCATGCCAATTGCATCTGTTGCCACAATCACTTCAGCCGCGCCACTCGCGAAACGTGCCGCTTCAGTGCGGCGCACTTCAGGTGATAATGCGCCATAAATGCTGGCAACTGTGTAGCCATATTGCCGCACTCTTGCGCTTAAAGTCAGTACATCTTTGCGCGAAAACGCAATAATCGCGTCACCTTTTTGTAGCTTGCCTTTGAGTTTCCAGCGGTTATAAGTGTCACCACATAGCGCTGTATTTTCTAATAGTAGTGGCGTTTTTCGTTCTAAATATTGAATAGTGTATGTTTCGTTTAGGCTCGTAACGGCTTGAATGCAAATATCAGTTACCGCTGCTGAGCCGCATACATAAACGCGCTCAGCAGGTGCGCCAATTAAGGCGGCTGTCCAAGCGTTACCACGGTCTGGGTCGGCAAGCATTTGAATCTCATCAATAACTGCCACGTCCACTTGCTTTTGCGGATTCATCATTTCAATGGTGCTGGCCGTGTGTTTAGCACCTGCGATGATGTCGCGTTCTTCCCCCGTAATCAGGTTGCAGGGCACGCCAGCAGCCATTAACGTATCTCTAACTTCCATCGCCAAAAGCCTTAACGGCGCTAGATAAATGCCACTTTGGGCACGTTTTAAAACCTCAAGTGCCTCATAGGTTTTACCAGAATTTGTAGGACCTAAGTGAAAATGGAGTTGGCGTTTTAAACTGCGCGCCAAGCTATATTGGCTGAGAAAATTCTGCATTGCATTCGGGCTTGATGTCATGCCTGCAATGTAGCAAATTTACAATTCATTCACAATCTACTATCAAGCTTAGGTTGAAAATAGGGCTGATTTACGCTATAATCCGTTAATTCTGAAACGGGAAGATGACAACTAAACATTGCCTCCTCCCGTTTTGCGTATCTACTACTTGCTGATACGCCATCACGAAAAATTCTCGTGATTATTTCACGAAAAATTAAGGAGCAGTCAAAGTGTCAAAAACAATTCCAGCTAGTTTAGTGTTAAGTGACGGAACTGTTTTTCACGGCATTTCTATTGGCGCAAACGGCCATACAGTTGGCGAAGTAGTATTCAATACTTCGATGACAGGCTACCAAGAAATCCTCACCGACCCATCGTACACTGAGCAAATCGTCACGCTCACTTACCCGCACATTGGTAATACCGGTACAAACCCAGAAGATGTAGAGTCTGGTCAGGTTTATGCCGCAGGTTTAATCATTCGCAATTTACCGTTACTTGCCTCTAACTTCCGCAGTACACAAACACTTTCAGAATATTTAGTGGCTAACAATATCGTTGCCATTGCTGACATTGACACACGCAAATTAACGCGCATTTTGCGTGAAAAAGGCGCACAAGCGGGCTGTATTGTTGCAGGTGAGGTTGATGAATCTAAGGCGCTAGAGTTAGCTCGCGCTTTCCCAGGCTTGGCAGGTATGGATTTAGCCAAAGTGGTTAGTTGTAAAGCTGCTTATGAATTTACAGACGGTGAATGGGCGTTGGGCGCGGGTTATGCCCAATCAGTGGCTCAAAAGTTTCATGTAGTGGCGTTTGATTACGGCGTTAAGCGTAATATTTTACGCATGCTGGTTTCACGTGGTTGCAAAGTAACGGTGCTTCCAGCAGAAGCGACTGCTGAACAAGCATTAAGCTACAAGCCAGATGGTATTTTCTTATCTAATGGCCCAGGCGACCCAGAGCCTTGCGATTACGCTATTTCAGCGATTAAAACGCTGGTAGATTCTGGTATTCCAACCTTTGGCATTTGCTTGGGTCACCAATTGTTAGCATTAGCTAGTGGTGCAAAAACCATGAAGATGAAGTTTGGTCACCATGGTGCAAACCACCCTGTGCAAGACGTGGAAACGAAGCGCGTTTACATTACCAGCCAAAACCATGGCTTTGCGGCAGATCCAAACACCTTGCCTGCGAATATTAAAGTCACACATATCTCGCTTTTTGATGGTAGCTTGCAAGGCATTGCACGTACAGACAAGCCAGCATTCAGCTTTCAAGGTCACCCAGAAGCCAGCCCAGGACCAACCGAAATGAGCTATTTGTTTGATCAATTTATAGCGCTGATGCACGAAAAACAGTTGCAGAAAAAGGAAGCAGCGTAATGGCTAAGCGTACCGACATTAAATCTATTCTAATCATAGGCGCAGGCCCAATTGTGATTGGCCAAGCGTGTGAGTTTGATTACTCTGGCGCACAAGCTTGCAAAGCCTTACGTGAGGAGGGCTACCGCGTTATTTTGGTCAACTCAAACCCTGCCACCATTATGACTGACCCAGAAATGGCAGATGCAACTTACATTGAGCCGATCACTTGGAAAGTAGTTGAAAAAATCATCGCTAAAGAACGCCCTGATGCGCTATTGCCGACGATGGGTGGTCAAACTGCACTGAACTGTGCACTAGATTTAGACAAGCACGGCGTGCTCGCAAAATATAATGTCGAGCTAATCGGCGCGTCAAAAGAAGCAATCGATAAAGCAGAAGACCGCCAAAAATTCAAAGAAGCTATGACCAAAATTGGCTTGGGTTCTGCGCGCTCTAACATCGCGCATAGCTTGGAAGAAGCGCTGCAAGTACAAGTGAGCATTGGTTACCCAGCGATTATTCGCCCGTCATTCACCATGGGTGGTTCAGGCGGCGGTATTGCTTATAATCGCGAAGAATTTATCACGATTTGTGAGCGCGGTTTAGACGCATCGCCTACTAAAGAGTTGTTGATTGAAGAATCCATGCTCGGCTGGAAAGAGTACGAGATGGAAGTAGTGCGCGACAAAGCTGACAACTGCATCATTATTTGCTCAATCGAAAACTTAGACCCAATGGGCGTGCACACTGGCGACTCTATTACCGTAGCGCCTGCGCAAACGTTGACGGATAAAGAATACCAAATCATGCGTAATGCAAGCTTGGCTGTATTGCGCGAAATTGGCGTAGACACCGGCGGCTCTAATGTGCAATTTGCCATTAACCCAGCTGATGGCCGCATGATTGTGATTGAGATGAATCCGCGCGTGTCGCGTTCATCGGCATTGGCTTCAAAGGCAACAGGTTTCCCAATTGCAAAAGTGGCTGCTAAATTAGCCGTTGGTTTTACACTAGATGAACTCAAAAACGATATTACAGGTGGCCAAACGCCAGCTTCATTTGAGCCTAGTATTGATTATGTTGTTACCAAAATCCCACGTTTTGCCTTTGAGAAATTTCCGCAGGCGGATTCGCGTTTAACCACGCAAATGAAATCCGTAGGTGAAGTGATGGCGATTGGCCGTACTTTTCAAGAGTCCTTCCAAAAAGCGTTGCGTGGCTTAGAAGTTGGTGTGGATGGTTTAGATTCACTCACGACAGACATAGATAAAATCAAAAAAGAGCTTGGCGAGCCAGGCCCAGAGCGCATTTGGTACTTAGGTGATGCAATGCGGATGGGCTTAAGTAATGCGGAAATTTTTGAAATTTCCAGCATAGACCCGTGGTTCTTAGCGCAAATTAAAGACATTATTGATCGCGAAACTGCGCTCAACGGTAAAGGCATTGCTGACTTAGACAAAAATGCATTGTTCCAACTCAAACGCCGCGGTTTTTCAGATAAACGCTTAGCGACATTACTTAATACTGACCAGCATGCCGTGCGTGCTTATCGCCAAGCATTAAATGTGCGCCCAGTGTACAAGCGTGTAGATACCTGTGCCGCTGAGTTTGCGACCAATACTGCTTATATGTACTCAAGCTACGAAGAAGAGTGCGAAGCGAAGCCAACAAACAACAAAAAAATCATGGTATTGGGTGGCGGGCCTAACCGTATTGGCCAAGGTATTGAGTTTGACTATTGCTGTGTGCACGCCGCTTTTGCCATGCGTGAAGATGGCTATGAAACCATCATGGTCAATTGCAACCCTGAAACAGTTTCAACGGATTACGATACGTCAGACCGCTTGTATTTTGAGCCGGTCACGTTAGAAGACGTGCTTGAAATCGTGAATATTGAAAAACCAGTTGGTGTGATTGTGCAATACGGCGGCCAAACGCCGCTCAAACTTGCTCGCGCTTTAGAAAAAGCAGGCGTGCCAATTATTGGTACAACGCCAGACGCGATTGACCGCGCAGAAGACCGCGAACGTTTCCAAGCGATGTTAAATGAGTTGGGCTTAAAACAGCCACCAAACCGCACTGCA
>JANNBX010000267.1:0-4721 GCA_031385945.1 Methylophilaceae bacterium
AAAAATAAGCTATTTCAAGCCCGTGAAAACCGCACTCGACCAGGGCGTGACGACAAGATATTAGTGTCTTGGAATGCCTTAATCATTAAAGGTTTGGCTAAAGTAGGGCGAGTTTTAAATGCACCTGAATATATAAAATTAGCACAAAACGCAGTAGATTTTATACGCAGTAATATGTTTAAAAGTGAGCGTTTACTAGCAACAGCAAAGGCTAATAATAACGGTGTTTATAAAGTGCACTTAAACGCTTATTTAGATGATTATGCCTTTTTATTAGACGCGCTTACGACGCTAATTCAGGCTGACTATCGTGCTGAAGACATGACGTTTGCTGAAGATTTGGCAGAGGCTTTACTGGAAGAATTTGAAGATACTAATGGTGGTTTTTTCTTCACTGGTCACAATCACGAAGCCTTGATACTGCGCACCAAACAAGCTTTTGATAATGCTACGCCAAGTGGTAATGGCATTGCAGCAATCGCATTGCAGCGCTTAGGTCATATTTTGGCTGAGCCAAGATATTTACAAAGTGTAGAACGTGCGTTGCAGGCTTTTGATGCGGTGATGAAACGTAACCCAGCCGCTTGTGCTAACTTGATGCAGGCTTATAAAGAATTTATTAAGCCGCCAACTATGTTGATATTGCGTGGTGAAATGGCTGAAATCAACCAATGGCAAAAAACTATTAATCAACAATATGCGCCGCATTTAATGATGATTAGTCCTGGTTTAACGGCGCAACATTTACCTGTTACTTTAAACCGAAAAGCCGAAAAACCTGTCAACGCTTGGGTGTGTAGCGGCGTTGAGTGTTTGCCAGTGGTTTATGAGATAAAAGTATTATTAAAAGTGCTAGATCTAACAAAGTGACTTTTATAGACGCAGTGGTCTGAGTGTGATACATTTGGTTACAAAGTACGCTAAAAAAGTGATTTAAAAATTTGAGTGAGTTTAAGGAGATGGTATGAAAACGGTACTAGGTTTAGTGATGTTATTAGGTGCTTTAACAGTATCTACCCAAGCGCTAGCAGTTGATGCAAAAGCAGCTAAAAGTATTGCTGCTAAAAATGCATGTTTGGCTTGCCATGCAATTGACAAAAAAGTGATAGGCCCAGCCTATAAAGATGTGTCAGCTAAATATAAAGGTGTAGCTGGTGCAGAAGACAAGTTGGTTGCTAAAGTTAAAGCGGGCGGCAGTGGTGTATGGGGTACGATGGCGATGCCTCCACATCCACAAGTAAGTGATGAAGACTTACATACCGTAGTGCAATGGGTACTAAGTCTGTAAAATTTTAGGGTAATTAGCTTGTATTATTAGTATGTGTTAATAAAAAAAGCCAGTCAATCGACTGGCTTTTTGTTATTTAAAGCTTATATTTTAAATTCACTTTTTTATACTTAATTTGAGATTTTGTTTAATTTGCTATGACGTATTGAGTAGGCAAAATAGACGACGATACCAACTAAAATCCACAAGCTAAAGCGTATCCAAGTAGAAGACGGCAAAAATAACATCAACGCGCTGCAAGATAAAATACCGAGTACTGGGATGAGTGGATTCCATGGGTTTTTAAATGGACGTGCTAAGTTCGGTTGGCGAATACGTAAAACCATCACACCCACACATACCATTACAAAGGCTGCTAGTGTGCCAATGTTAACGGTTTCGGCTAGCTCACCCAGCGGAAAAAAGCCTGCGACTAACGAAACAATTGCGCCGCAGAACAAAATAATCTTGGTTGGTGTTTGGCGATCAGGATTCACCTCGGAAAATACCGCAGGAATCAGACCATCGCGGCTCATGGCAAATAAAATACGAGTTAGGCCATATAATAAAACTAGCAACACCGTAACTAAGCCAGCTAGCACTCCAGTGGCAACCAAGGTAGAAGCCCATGTGTAGCCCAATTGCGTGAGCGCAAAAGCCACGGGTGAGGGCACATTTAAATCGGTATAGGGCACAATGCCCGTGAGCAAACCTGAAACAATAATGTAAATTATGGTACAAAATGCGAGTGATGCAAGTAGGCCAATGGGCAAATCGCGTTGTGGATTTTTAGCCTCTTCTGCTGCGGTTGATACTGCATCAAACCCAAAATAAGCAAAAAATACGAGTGATGCACCTGCAAATACGCCGATCGTTTTGCCGTTTTCTAGCGTATCAAACCAGCCGAATGGCATAAAAGGCTGCCAGTTGTCAGTGTTTAAATGCAAGCTTGCTAGCGCGATAAAAATCGCAATGGTTGAGAGCTTAATCACCACGATAATGTTATTAAAACGTGCGCTTTCTTTTACGCCAACCAACAACAGTATGGTTAAAATCCAAATAATAGCGAAAGCGGGTAGGTTGATTAAACCGCCTAACATAGGTGCTTTGGTGAGTGTTTCGGGTAAATGTAAATTGAAATTTGCTAACGTATTGACAAAATAACCTGCCCAGCCATTAGCTACTGCTGCAGCGCCTACGCCGTATTCCAGGAGCAAAACCCAGCCCATAATCCAAGCAATAAATTCACCAAATGCCACATAACTGTAGCCATAAGCACTACCTGATCCGCCGATAGATGAAGCGAGCTCTGCATAAGCAAGCGCAGCAAAGCCAGATGCAATACCCGCAATAATGAACGACAGCACCACCGCAGGGCCAGATTGCGTTGCAGCCGCAATACCAGTTAATACAAAAATACCGGTACCAATGGCACAACCAATACCGAGTAGTGCTAAATCAAATGCAGATAAGCATTTTTTTAAACCACCAGAATTATTTTTATCAGTGTGAGATTCAATAGGCTTGGTGCGGAGTAGTTGAGCGAGCATGAAATTTTCACCGTTAAATTGTTAAGCAATTGTTACACGAAAGCATTTTAAATGCCAAATACTCACTGGCATTTCAATGGTTATGATTTAAATAACTGGCTTAACACTGCAATCATGTCTGAGTGGTCGCACACACCAGCGCTCTCACGCAAGCTGTGCATGGCCCACATTGGGCAGCCTACATCGACAGTTGCCACGCCTAAGCTGGCAGCAACTATTGGCCCTATGGTGCTACCACAGCCTAAATCGGTGCGGTGTGCGTATTGTTGGTAGGGCACGTTGGCTTGGCTACAAAGTTGAATAAAGCGCGCGGTAGTATCTGCGTTACTTGCGTAGCGATGGTTGCAGTTACTTTTAATTACCACGCCTTTATTCACCAGTACATGGTGATTCGGCTCGTAACTACCACCAAAATTTGGGTGATAAGCATGTGCCATATCTGCACTCACAAAAAAGCTTTTAGCAAGCGCACGCGATTTTTCAGTTTGAGATAAATTTTCAGTAATACGTTGAATAATATCGTTTAAAAAGCTACCACTTGCGCCAGTTGCGCTCTCGCTACCGACCTCTTCATGGTCAAACAAGGCAACGATACTGGTTGAATCACTATTGTTCGTTTCAAGTAAGGCGCTAACACCAGCGTGACATGAGGCTAAATTATCCAGTTGGCTATTGGCAATAAACTCAAGGTTCGCGCCCCAAAAAGTGCCTTTTTGCGTATCAAATACATTGAGTTCCCAAGTGAGAACATCATCACTTGTAACACCAATTGCATCGGCGATATAGCTCATAAACTGTATATCTGCCTGAATTCCAGCCTCAGACTCACCAAAAATCAACGGTAATTCATCTTGTTTATGTAGCTTTAAACCTTTTTCATTCACTTCACGGTTCATGTGAATGGCTAGGTTGGGCAAGCGCAATAAAGCTTGATCGAATTTAACTAAATGTGTGTCAAAGCCATGAGCATTTTTTACCATTACGCACCCAGCAATGCTTAAGTCACGGTCAGTAAATGTGGCTAAAATCGGGCCACCATAGATCTCAACACCAATACGTATTAAGCCACTACCTGCAAAGGCCGCTTGCGGTTTTAGGCGTAAACCAGGCGAGTCGGTATGCGCGCCGACCATACGAAAGCCAGTTTCTACAATGGGCTTGTTGCCAAGTGTGAATGCTATGATCGAAGCACCACCACGGGTCACAAAATAGCGACCTTGTGAGGCTAATTGCCAAGCGTCTTGCTCAAATAATTCGGTGAAACCTTGGGAGAGTAATTGTTTTGAAACAGTGGCAACAGCGTGCCACGGGCTTGGGCTAGCATCAATAAAATCAATCAGGCTTTGCGCCTGCTGATGTTGGAGATTAGTTGGCTTCATGGTTAATTAAACCACTTTTACTTAAACCATTAGCCACGGCGCATGCTATCAAAAAAGTCTGCGTTATTTTTTGTCGCTTTAATTTTGTCTAACAAGAATTCCATCGCTTCTAAATCATCCATTGGATGTAGCAATTTACGTAAGACCCAAATTTTCTGCAAGATATCGCGGTCTATCAGTAGCTCTTCGCGACGTGTGCCAGATTTATTCACGTTAATGGCTGGGTAAACACGTTTTTCGGCCATACGGCGATCCAAATGAATCTCCATATTACCCGTGCCTTTAAACTCCTCATAAATCACATCATCCATACGTGAGCCAGTGTCCACTAGGGCGGTAGCGATAATCGTAAGTGAGCCACCTTCTTCAATATTACGTGCGGCACCAAAAAAGCGTTTTGGGCGTTGTAGGGCATTTGCGTCAACACCGCCTGTTAATACTTTGCCAGATGACGGAATAACTGTGTTGTAAGCACGCGCTAAACGGGTAATTGAGTCGAGCAAAATCACCACATCTTTTTTATGT
>JANNBX010000034.1:0-2911 GCA_031385945.1 Methylophilaceae bacterium
GCTAAGCGTATTATTAGAGAAAACATCACGCCATATTTAAAACAGAATGATTAACTAGGTGGCGTAAATTCTGGTGTTGAAAAGCTCATTGGCTACGTGAAACGCGAGCCACTACCAGCACCTAAAAAATCAAATACAACGGCCAATATGGGCTTTGAAAATAGCTTAGGTCTTTTTTTAATGGCTTGTTTTGTAGGCGGCGCTTTTTTAACCGCTATTTTTGGCCGATTTTTAGGCTCTGCCGCCACAGGTGGCGCGGTCGGTGGCATTGCTTGGTTAGTGGCAGGTGCAACGGGTATGGCCTTATTAGTGGGTGTTGCAGGCTTTTTATTCACGTTGTTACTGCCTAGCTTATTAGGTGGTGGTCGAACCAATGGTGGTTTTGGCGGTGGCTATTATGGCGGTGGCGGTTTCGGTGGTGGTGGATCAAGCTGGGGCGGCGGAGGCGGCGGCGATTTTGGCGGCGGCGGGGCTTCGGGGGATTGGTAAGATATGAAACGTATTCATCCTTTTAAGCGAGTTCTAAAGCACTTATTTATGCCCAACTGGCTGGTAAATAGAGCTTTTTCAAAGCATGCATTGCACAATATTGAGCAAGCAATAGCCGCTAGCGAGCTTAAGCACAGCGGCCAAATTCGCTTTGCAGTAGAAGCTAATTTAACTTTGTCGCAGTTGATGACTAAGCTCAAACCACAGCATCGCGCCATTCAAGTATTTTCAGATTTACACGTGTGGGATACTGAAAAAAATAACGGCGTGTTGATTTATTTGGTGCTGGCAGACCATGATGTCGAAATCGTAGCTGACCGCGGCATACACAATCAAGTGGGTAGTGAAACTTGGGAGAAAATCTGCGTGGCGATGGAAGCGCAATTTAAGCTGGGTAATTTTGAGCAAGGTGTCATGTTGGGTATTGAGTTGATTAGCCAGCAACTTGAGCAGTTTTCACCCGCAGTAGCAGGTAGCAAAAATGAGCTTTCTAACCGACCAGTACTGCTTTAAACAGCGTTTTAACATGCGATTTTTAAACTTAAGTTTAGTTGTATTGTGCTGTAGTTTAACAGCATTAGGTTTTAGTAATACAACCCTTGCAGATGGTACTGCAATCAGCAAAGTGCTACATCAAACCCCAACCAATGCGGCGTTTAGCATGTGTTACGGTGGTGGTTGTGCTGAGGTGGTCGCGTTAAGTTTGTCTGATGCTGAGTGGCAAGTTATCACACAAACATTTATGCCTAAACCAGCAAATGCTGAACAAGAGCGCGCTGCAATATCCCAAGCAATCGGTGTTTTTGAGCAAATTGTCGGTAAAAAAACCAATACCAGTGACGATAAAGCGGGTACTTTTGGTAATTCAAAATTCCCGAATCAGCTTGATTGCAATGATGAAGCCGCTAACACTACAAACTATATGCGCCTACTGCAAGCGGCTGGTTATTTGCAATTTCATCAAATTATAGACACCAAAACCCGTGGTTATTTTATTAAAGGCTGGCCACACAGCACGGCGGCGATTCAAGAAGTTTCTAACAATGAAAAATTTGCGGTAGATAGCTGGTTTTACGACAACGGCCAGCCTGCAACAATTGTGCCACTAGCACTCTGGAAATCTGGCTGGAAACCTGAAAAAGCGACAGCGCATTAACGGCTAATTAGTATTTGCTAGGCCCGCTGTAATCATCATCAAACGCCGCAAATGGGGTATTTCTGCCCACTAAACTTTCAATCAGCGCTAACTCTTCATCGGTATGGTTAATAAATGGCGCAGAAATAATTTCGCCAGTTTGGCTGATATATTTCGGCGCATCGTGGTGTTGTGTCACGATATTGGCTACATTGTTTGGGTTCGCGACACTTTTAATTTCAGTTGCGCCGTAGCAAGTGCAAAAGTAGGTTAAGTCAGGCGTGGCCTCCGCATAAACGCCAGTGCCACGTATGCCAATAGTGGCTGTGCTGGTAGTAATTTGATGCTTACTTTTACCGAAAACTGCCAGCATTTTGCCTGTTAGTAAGCGCAAACCACCAATCAGTAAACCATCATTTGATAAATCTAACTCGCTGTTATTACGCAAAATAAATGCGTCATGCCCAACTGAAAACACAATGCGGCCATTACGGCCTGTTTTAATACGGTCTTTGGCAGATATTGGTGTGTCAATCGTTGCTCGCAAGCCATTCACAAACACCATGCCCTCAAGCAGATGAATCGAACGTTTGGCGATAATAATGCCATTATCTGCGCGCAAATTGCTGCTGCCGGCAAACGCACCAAGCGCTAACATGCGCAATAAAAACCCACGGCGTCTATCTGTTTCTGGGTCTAAGTCATCATCTTGATACGCCATTTTTAAACTCCAAGCAATTGAAAATAAACAAGATTGTTTTTGGCATGTTAAACTAATTCTATGCAAATTAAAAAACACTATTTTTGGGTAATATTCACATTTTGTAGCTTGAATGTACAGGCATTTCAACTAGATACTGACTTAAGCATCATGCATGACAATAATGTGAGCGTTGCTGAATCGAATCAAGATATTTTTAGTGACACAGCACTGGATTTAAGCTTGATTGGCAGTCAAAGTTTTAGGTTGAATCCACAGAGTAGTTTAAGCATTAAGGCTAAGCTTGAACGTATGGAGTTTGCGCGATTTAACGATTTAAGTAACACCACCTTAGCACTAGGCGCAACTTATCGTATTCAGCCAGTTGTAGGGTTTTATCAGCCTTGGTTTGCGCTAAATGTAGGTGCGGAAAAACTCTATTATGACCAAAGTGAACTTCGTGATGGTGCGCGCTTTAATGTAAATGCGGCGGTACATCAGCGATTAACCGAAAGATTAAGCACCAATGTGGGTGCCGCGTATGAAAAACGGATTGCAGACAATGCCGATGTATTCGCTTGGCAGCG
>JANNBX010000050.1:0-2314 GCA_031385945.1 Methylophilaceae bacterium
TAGGCGCTACTTTTTTTGAGCCAACTATATTGGCCGACGTGAGTACCGATGCGTTGATTTTTAAAGAAGAAACCTTTGGCCCAGTGGCGCCAATTTTTAGATTTAAGCATGACGATGAAGTGATTGAGTTAGCCAACCGTACTGAGTTTGGTTTAGCCTCTTACTTTTACAGCCGCGATATTGGCCGAATATGGCGCGTGGCAGAGGCGCTAGATTACGGCATGGTGGGTGTGAACACTGGCATGATTTCAACCGAAGTAGCCCCATTTGGTGGCGTTAAGCAATCGGGTTTAGGCCGCGAAGGCTCGCACCATGGCATTGATGATTATTTGGAAATTAAATATATAGCCATGGCAGGACTTTAGCCAAATGCCTAAATATCCAACTGTCATACCGACGAAAGTCGGTATCCAGCGTCGTTAAGCCACTAGATTCCGACTTTCGTCGGAATGACTATGTTTAATGTAAGTTTCATAAAAAGGTTTAAAAATGTTAGCTCCAAAAATAAATTGGCATGACAGAGCAAAAAACTTAAAAATCGATGGCCGTGCTTTTATCAACGGCAAACGTGTAGACGCTACTGATGGTGTTACGTTTGAGTGCCTTTCACCAATAGATGGCCGCAAGCTAGCAGATATTGCTAGCTGTAATGCCGCTGATATTAACTTGGCGGTAACCGCCGCGCGTGATGCATTTAACGCTGGACTTTGGGCAGGTTTAAGCCCACGTGAGCGCAAACAAACGATGATTCGTTTCGCAGATTTAATGCTAGAAAACCGTGAAGAACTAGCGCTGTTAGAAACGCTCGATATGGGTAAACCAATTAGCGCTAGCTTAAACGGCGATGTAGTTTCAGCAGCTAACACCATTAAATGGTATGGCGAGGCGATTGATAAAGTATATGACGAGATTGCGCCAACGCCACACAACACATTAGCGATGATTACGCGCGAACCTATAGGCGTTGTCGGCGCGATTGTGCCGTGGAATTACCCTATTTTAATGGCGTGCTGGAAAATTGCGCCAGCATTGGTAACGGGCAATAGCGTAGTTTTAAAACCCTCAGAAAAATCCCCTTTAACCGCACTAAGATTAGGCGATTTAGCCTTAGAAGCTGGTATTCCCGCTGGCGTATTTAACGTGGTGCCAGGCTTTGGCGCTGAGGCTGGCACACCATTAGCGATGCATATGGATGTAGACTGCATTGCGTTCACCGGCTCAACTGCTGTGGGCAAAAAAATTCAAGTGATGGCTGGCCAAAGCAACCTAAAACGCGCTTGGTGTGAGTTGGGCGGTAAATCACCCAATATTGTATTTGCTGATTGCAAAGATTTAGAGATTGCCGCTCAATCAAGTGCGGGTTCAATTTTTTATAACCAAGGCGAAAGCTGCAATGCGCCTTCGCGCTTATTAGTTGAGCGCTCAATCAAAGACGTATTCGTTAAAAAACTATTGGCTGAGCTGAGTAAATATCAACCGAGCGACCCATTAGACGAAGCCACAACCATGGGTGCAATGGTGGACTGCGTGCAAACTGAAAATGTACTGAAATATATTGCCAAGGGCAAAGCGGAGGGCGCGAAATTATTAGCTGGTGGCGAACGTGTCAAGCATGAAACTGGCGGTTTTTATATCAGTCCAACAGTTTTTGATGATGTGACAAATGATATGACGATTGCCGCAGAGGAAATTTTTGGCCCAGTATTAGCGATTATTGCGTTTGATACAGTGGATGAAGCCATCAAAATTGCCAATGACACACCTTACGGCTTAGCTGCTGCGGTTTGGACGCAAGATATTTCAAAAGCGCACTTAGTGGCAAGGCTTCTGCGCGCGGGCACGGTGCATGTCAATAGTTATGATGAAGATGATATTACTGTGCCGTTTGGCGGCTATAAACAAAGTGGTAACGGGCGCGATAAATCATTGCATGCACTTGAGAAATATACTGAATTAAAAACGACTTGGATTAAATTAACTTAAATTTTTCAAGCACCGTCATTCCCGTGTAGGCGGGAATGACGGAATAGCGAATAGTTACATCAGTTGTAAAAGGAATGCAAAAATGAATACAGTCACGGAAAAACTAGCAAGTAATCAAGATCTACACAACCGTCGCCTAGCCGCTACTCCGCGTGGCATCGGCGTGATGGCTAATTTCTTTATTGATAAAGCGCTTAATTCAGAAGTTTGGGATATTGAAGGCAACCGCTATATTGATTTTGGCGGTGGCATCGCCGTATTAAATACAGGCCATCGTCACCCTAAAATTATTGCCGCCATCCAAGCGCAATTAGAGCGTTTTACGCATACT
>JANNBX010000081.1:0-11931 GCA_031385945.1 Methylophilaceae bacterium
ACTGGAGTGGTAGTTCAGTTGGTTAGAATACCGGCCTGTCACGCCGGGGGTCGCGGGTTCGAGTCCCGTCCACTCCGCCAACACATAAAAAGCGTCATAAGTTAATTACTTATGACGCTTTTTTTCATTTTTTCATTCGTAACTATTTAAATACGTATTTCCATGTGAAATTTATAATCAAATTATCTTTATAGTTAATAGATGAATTCGAAATAAGTTTTTTAAATATCCTACTAATCGTATGCTGTTTTCTTTGAAAATTAAATCAGCAATTTGTAATTAATTTTTTAATGTCTATTCAGATGATAGCTTTGATTATAGATATTTAAATTTAGGCTTTTAGTTAGCATCATTGCAGTGTTGTTTATGCAAGCATCTACGATGCCGAGTAGTGATAATTGATTGATAATATAAGCTTTACATTTACGTATCAGCGGTTGAGCATCAGTAGACTGTTGAATGTTAGTAAAAGATTAAGCGTTCGTCAGTGCTGCGAGCAAGTTTGATGACTATTTAAGTTGTAAGCGTTAATGCTAGCGTTAATACGCCTTAAAGCATGATTTAAGAGCGTTAGGCTTTGTAAATAATTGTTAGCAAGTAATGTGATGATTTTTTAGAATAGTTTGGCTAAGGCTCACTCTGTTACTTATTTGCAGTAAGCCCACGAAACTATTAAAAAGCCATCATTACACTGGCTGTGATGATGGCTTTTTAATGTGGCGGTTGGCAATTTGAAAAAAACTTTATGACTTAATCGAAAGTTGATTCTTATTTAAAAGTGAATTAATCGTTAATTTACAGCGCTTCCCAAAATTTCCACCAAACTTTTTCATCACTTGGTGCACTAGCATTCAGCATCTGGCTAGTTGGATAATTGAGTTTTAAGATACGTAGCGTGTCATTTTTTAGGTCCTCATAACCCAACGCATCATAGGCACTGATCAAAATGACTAAGGCTTCTTCTTTTGATGGACTATCAGGAAAGTTTTCTAATACATATTTACAGCGATTTGCAGCGGCTACAAAGGCTGAGCGTTTCATGTAATAGCGCGCTACATGTAATTCGTTATCAGCTAACGCATTGGCTAAATATGTCATGCGTAATGCAGTGTCTTGTGCGTAGCGACTTTCAGGGAAGCGCGTATTGAGATCTTTAAATGATAAAAAAGACTCACGTAATAATCGTGGATCGCGATCACTAATTTGTTGTTTAGTTAATCGTTCTACAATACCGCGCTCGTTAAAACTAGCTAAACCTTTCAGGTAGAAAGCATAATCTAAATTAGGGTGATTAGGGTGTAGCTTAATAAAGCGGTCGGCTGCAACTAACGTATTTTGTGGGTCGCTTTTTTTATAGTAAGCATAGGCAGTTTCTAGTTGCGCTTGCGCGGCATATTTGCCGTGAGGGTAGCGTGTTTCTAGTTTGGTAAAATAGCTGATGGCTTTATCATAATCACGCGCGCGCATTTTTTGGTCTGCTTCTGCGTAGAGTCGTTGCACGTTCCACTCTTTAGTTTCATCTAGCTCTGTTGGTGCGCCAAAGATTGCACAACCATTCAGCATTAAAATGGCAATAACAGCTAAAATGTGTTTTGTTGATTTGAGCATAAATTAAAAAGATTGACCTAGATAAATTTTATAAGATTATAACTGATGACTGATGCTACACCTATCACTCTAACCATTCCATTTGACGCAGGTGGAACACGTTTAGATATTGCACTACAAAATATGATGCCTGAGCATTCTCGCACCCGTTTACAGGCTTGGATTAAAGATGGCTTGCTGCTTTTAGATGGCGAAATACCAACGGCTAAAACCAAAGTGTGGGGCGGTGAAAAAATACTTTTAAAAGCGCCTGAACAGCCTGAAGTCAATGCATTTAAAGCAGAAAGTATTCCGCTAGATATTGTGTTTGAAGATGACACTATTTTGGTGATTAACAAGCCTGTGGGCTTGGTGGTACACCCCGCTGCAGGCAATTGGACAGGTACGCTATTAAACGCATTGCTGCATCATTTACCTAGCCTAAAAGATGTGCCGCGTTGTGGCATTGTGCATCGGCTAGATAAAGACACCAGCGGCTTGTTGGTTGTGGCAAAAACGCTAGAAGCGCAAACGAGCTTGGTGCGGCAACTGCAAGCACGCACTGTTAAGCGTGAATATCGAGCGATTGTTTGGGGCCAAATTTGGCGCAACGGTACGATTACGCAGCCGATAGGCCGTCATCCGCATGCACGTACTAAAATGGCTGTTACACGCACTGGCAAGCCAGCTGTGACGCATTACGAGGTGTTAGAGCGCTTTGGTGTGCACACTTATCTGCGTTGCCAGCTTGAAACAGGCCGCACGCATCAAATTCGCGTACATTTACAGTATTTAAAAGCGCCAATGTTGGGCGACCCTGTGTATGGCATTGGTAATATTGTGCCGCACAAAATGATGACACAAACACTAAAAGACGCGGTAGCTGGCTTTAAACGCCAAGCGTTGCATGCGGTGAAATTAGGCTTAGTTCACCCTGTAACAAATGAGGAAATGTCATGGCAAGTTGAGTTGGCCGATGACATGAAAGCCATGTTAGAGGCTATGCGCCATGAAGATGCGCCGAGTGAGGATGATGAGGGCGAATTTAGTTTTGCCAGTTATGAAGATGGCGTAGCGTATGAATATGATGACTTCGATGATGAAGATGCGGATGACGACGATGATTTTGACGATGAATTAGACACAGATGATGATGCAGATTTAGATGAAGATACAAAATAGTCTTAACTTAATTAAACCAAACTGGCCTGCGCCGCCCAATGTACGCGCCTTGCAGAGCACTAGGCAGGGCGGCTTGAGCCACGCACCTTACAACGGCCTTAATTTAGGTGATCACGTAAATGATGTGCCGCTCAATGTTGCCAAAAATCGTCAGTTATTAAGCCAATATTTACCAAGTGAGCCATTATGGCTAAAGCAAACGCATGGCATTATGGTTGCCAATCACACTGTAAGTTGTGCGCCACAGGCCGATGCGAGTATAAGTTTTGAACGCGGTGAAGTGTGTGTAGTGATGACGGCAGACTGTTTGCCAGTGTTGCTTTGCGATACAAATGGCACAGTGGTTGCGGCGGTGCATGCGGGTTGGCGTGGGTTATGTGATGGCGTGATAGAAGCTGCTGTTAAGGCAATGAACGTGCCAGCGAATACGCTAATGGCTTGGTTAGGCCCTGCGATAGGCCCACAATCTTTTGAGGTGGGCGCTGAAGTACACGCCACGTTTGTAGAAAAAGATAGTCAAGCAGGTGTCGCATTTAAGACTAAGGGTGAAAAATACTTGGCGGATATTTACCAATTAGCTCGAATGCGCTTAAATAAACTCGGGATTAGCCAAATTTACGGCGGTGAATATTGCACAGTAATAAACGAAGAGCTATTTTTTTCGTATCGCCGAGATGGTGTAACAGGGCGCATGGGCGCGTTTATTTGGCTGGAATAAGCAAATTACAGTAATTGTTCTTTGGTAAGCAAGAACACAAACTGATCACCCGAGCTAGTATCCAGCCAAGTAAATGGTAAATCTGGGTAAGCGGCTAGCAGGGCATCGCGATTATGGCCAATTTCTACAATCAGCAATCCGCCAGCGGTCAGATATTGAGCTGCCTCACGTAATAAAGTGTGTGTGTGGTCAAGCCCATCTTCACCACTACCAAGTGCTAATTGTGGCTCGTTTTGATATTCAGCAGGAAGTGCTGCCATGCTAGGCGCATCAACATACGGTGGGTTTGAGATGATTAAATCATAAGACTTACCTTTAAGTGCAGTAAACATATCTGATTGAATCGCCGTCACTTGAAACTGCAGGCCATAATTGGCGATATTGATATTAGCAACATCAATCGCGTCAGGCGAAATATCAATCACATCAATGGCGGCATCAGGGAAAGTATTTGCCAGCAACACGCCTAAACAGCCACTACCGGTACAAATATCCGCCGCTGACTCAATCAATTCAGGGTATTCAATCCAAGGCTGCAAGCCATTTGTGAGTAACTCTGCTATAAACGAACGTGGCACAATTACACGTTCATCCACATAAAATTTAAAGCCTTGTAAATAAGCTTCTTTTACCAAATATGCGGTTGGCGTGTGGTTTTTGATACGCTGTCTAAGTAAATCAGCCAAATGCAGTTGTTCAGACTCTAGTAAACGCGCATCTAAAAAATTATCCAGCGTGTCCATTGGTAAGTGTAGTGCGCTCATGATCAGCCATACTGCTTCATCATAGCTGTTATCAGTGCCATGTCCATAAAAAATATCGGAAGCTTCAAATTGGCTAACGCTGTAGCGTAGCCAATCGCGGATAGTGAGGAGTTCGGTAGTCATTTGCATCACTTAAGTTAATAGTTTTTTGAGTGTGCGTTTGTACGTTTCTTTAAGCGGCTCAATATCAGCCACACCTACGCACTCATTTAATTTGTGTATCGTTTTGTTCAGTGGGCCAAATTCAATCACTTGTTTGCAGATATTCGCAATAAAGCGACCATCAGATGTGCCGCCAGTGGTGGATAACTCGGGCGTTACACCATACGCTTCAATAATCGCCTCAGTAATCGCTTCAACCAAGTTACCGCGTGGCGTGATGTAGCTTGGGCTGTGCTCCCATTCAATGTCGTACTCTAATGCGTGCTTATCTAAAATGGCAAGCACGCGTTCACGCAAGTTTTCATCAGTACTGCCGTTACCGCTGCCGTCACTCGGGTGAGCAGGGCAATATCTAAAATTAAATAAAATTTCGACTTCACCAGGTACTACGTTCGTCGCACCTGTGCCGCCGTTCATATTGCTGATTTGCCATGAAGTTGGTTGAAAGTATTCATTGCCGGTATCCCAAGTGGTTTCGACCATTTCTTTAATGGCAGGAGCAACCAGATGAATAGGGTTTTTAACCAAATGCGGGTAAGCAATATGGCCCTGCACGCCATAAACTGTGAGCTTGCCTGAGAGCGAGCCGCGACGGCCATTTTTAATCATGTCACCTACTACTTTATTGCTAGTTGGTTCACCAACGATACAATAGTCTATCAGCTCATTTCTTGCCTGTAGCGTTTCAACTACTTTAACCGTACCGTCTACGGCAATACCTTCTTCATCAGACGTAATCAGCAAGCCAATAGAGCCTTTGAAATTAGGGTTTTCTGCTAAAAATTCCTCAATACTCGTCACAAATGCAGCCAATGACGTTTTCATATCTGCCGCACCGCGAGCGTATAACACGCCATCTTTGATGGTTGGCTCAAATGGCGGTGAATTCCATTTATCTAGCGGACCTGTTGGCACAACATCAGTGTGGCCTGCAAACACCAACAATGGGCTTTGTGTGCCTAGGCGTGCATAAAAGTTATCTACCTCACCAAAACGCAACCGCTCGATCTTAAAGCCTAGTGGCTCAAGTCGCGCAATCATGGTTTCTTGGCAGCCAGCATCTAATGGCGTGTTAGATTGGCGTTTTAATAAATCAATGGCTAACTCTAGTGTTTTGGACATGATGATTAACTTAATAAAAGTTGATATTGCGCTTGGGAAAAACCAAGCGCAAGTAATTTTCCATCTTTTTCTAAAATAGGGCGCTTGATTACAGAGGTTTTTTCCATCATTAACTGAATCGCTGCTTTATTGTTCGTGATATTTTGCTTCACATCATCATCCAAGCCGCGCCAAGTAAGACCTGCGCGGTTAATAAGCTTTTCTTTGTCTATTTGACTTAGCCAGTTTTCAAGCGTTATTGCGTCAACACTCAATTTTTTGAAGTCATGAAACTCGTAGGCAACACCGTTTTTATCTAGCCAATCGCGGGCTTTTTTAACGGTGCTGCAGTTGGGAATGCCATAAAGCTTCATCGGCTATTAAATGCCGCGTAATAGCTCGTTGATACCCACTTTACCTAGCGTTTTTGCGTCAACTTTTTTCACAATCACAGCGCAATAAAGGCTGTAAGTGCCGTCTTTGGAAGGCAAGTTGCCAGCAACCACTACTGAACCAGCTGGCACACGGCCGTAGAATACTTCGCCTGTTTCACGGTCATAAATTTTTGTGCTTTGGCCAATATAAACACCCATTGAAATCACGCAGTTATCTTCAACCACAACGCCTTCAACCACCTCACTGCGTGCGCCAACAAAACAATTGTCGCCAATAATAGTAGGGCCAGCTTGAACTGGTTCTAATACGCCGCCAATACCTACGCCGCCTGATAAATGCACGTTTTTACCGATTTGTGCGCATGAGCCAACTGTTGCCCAAGTGTCCACCATCGTGCCTTCACCGACATAAGCACCGATGTTGACATAAGATGGCATGAGCACAGCATTTTTGCCGATAAACGAACCGCGACGCACAATTGCATTAGGAACTACGCGGAAACCGCCAGCTTTGAAGTCTTCTGTAGAGTAATCAGCAAATTTTGGTGGCACTTTGTCAAAATATTTAGTGACGCCATAATCCATCAACACATTGTCAGTTAAGCGGAAAGAAAGCAATACTGCTTTTTTAAGCCATTGATGCGTTTCCCACTGTTGGGTGTCGCCAATACGGCTAGCAACGCGCAAAGTGCCTGCGTCTAACTCGTTCATCACGCTGGCTACAGCGTCTTTGAGTTCTGGTGTGGCAGTGGTAGGGGTAATGTTGGCGCGGTCTTCAAAAGCCGCTTCGATAATGCTTTGTAATGACATGAAAATTCTCTAGCGATGTAAAAAAATAACATTTTACCCGAGAATCTAATATTTGCTCTAGCTAATCGTTTTGTTTGCCAATTCGGTTCCATTGGTTTTTAACATCGTGGTTAAACCATTCAATAAGCGCTTGTTTAGTGATAGGTTTACTGATTAAAAAGCCTTGAATATTGTTACAGCCCATCGCTTTTAGCTGGTCTGATACTTCTTGCGACTCAACACCTTCAGCAATTAAATCGAGTTTAAAGTTGTTCGCTAGCTCGATAATGGTTTTTACAATCGCCGTGTCACGCTCAGAGCCTCGAATGTTCTTAATAAAACTTTGGTCGATTTTAATTTCATCAATCGGGAATTGGCTCAACATCGATAAAGAAGAATAACCAGTACCAAAATCATCTGTGGAGATTTTAATGCCTTGTTTTTTAAGTGCAAGTAAAGTCGCCATGCTGACTTCATTATTTTCTACAATGCTGTTTTCAGTAATCTCTACGATTAGACGCTGACTTGGTACGTTCCATAAGGCCAGTTGTTGTGCTAAAAAAGTACTAAAATCGGGTGTATTTAAGTTTTGTGGAAGCACATTAATACTTAGTTTGACATCCATACCTAACGAAATAAACTCATGCAGGTTGCGTAATGCTGTTTTGATGAGCCATTCGGTAAATAAATCTAGCAAGTGATTACGGTCTATCAGCTTAAAAATTACTGGAATAGGCACAAACTTACTTTTGAGCTCCCAGCGTAAAAGTGCTTCTAAGCCGTTTATTTTGTTTGTATTAGTGCAAACTTTTGGTTGGTAGTACAAAGCTAGCTCATTGTTTTCTAACGCTTCTTTAAACTTATTGGATAATGCATTGAGCAGTTTGTTTTCGGCACTAGCCTCTAAATCATGTATTTGATACTTTAATTTATGGTCAGTTGACATTGCTGAAAGTTGAACAGCTGTTTTAATCAAATCGTTGATATCACCAGAATGATATTTTGACAGCGTGACACCAAAGTAGGGTGTGCAATAAATACCCTGCCCATTGACTTGTACTTGGTGCTCAAAAGCTGACCTAATTTTGTTAATGGCTAGCACTGTAATTTCAGCATGATCAACGTTGCGCAATAATAATACCCAATGCTGGCTTTTTAGTAGTCCAACACGGTCGATTGGACGTACTGCACCACAGAGTTTAGCTGAGATAATATGCGCTAAGATGGGTAGGTTTTCACATGAGTAATCACCAAAATCAATATGAACTGCAATGACTGCTACGTCTTCACCTGTATCAATAATGCCAGTACAGGCCTGTGAAAAAGATGCATGCGGTAATAGCTGATAAGACTCGTGGGCACTTGTAATAGGTAGCTCTAGTACATCGTTGGTGTAGTTATGATAAGACTCTAAAATCTCAAAGCTGAGTTTACGTAAGCTATCTAGGGCCAACTGATTTTGCACTGAAGCTTCAAAATCGGTAGCTAATACGTTTGAAATACTACTTAAAAATTGATTTAAAATTAAGACTAATGCTTCAAAATTGATAGCATTATTTTGTTTAAACAACGCGCTGGCATTACTTAAATCACTCAATAATAAATTTTCAAATTGAGCCGTTAGCGGGTCCATTTCAGAAATGCCGTAAGTTTCTAATAAGCAGTAGAAGCTTGCTGGTAAGGGCTTTTCAGCGCTGCCTAAATTCTGCTTAAGTAAATCAAGCAGTGCGATTTCTTCTTGTTTTAATATGCTGTGCATTTATAAAAAATAATCTTTAGGATTTATGCCATACGTATTGATAGGTAATTCTGCCATGATATTCAGTGGTTCGTCAGTTTCTTTTTTACTGGCTTGCACTAAATCTATGGTGTATGGCTTAAGAAGTTTAGCTTTGTTGCGCGATAAAATCACATTGACTAACGGTTTTAAGCGCCAAAATTTATTTTGTCTGATGACAATACCTACTTCACCAGTTGATAGCTCGACAATTGCACCAATGGGATAAACACCAACTACTTGAATAAAATGGTCTACTAGTTCTGGGTGATACGCCTTATCTTTTGAGCTGACTAAAATAGAAACAGCCAGTGCCGATGTTTTAGCTTTAGCGTAAGGCCAAGGTGAAGTCATTGCTGAAAATGCTTCAACAATAGCCGCCATTGCACCATATAAATTGATGCCATCACCCGCTAATTGTTTCGGATAGCCTGTGCCATCATGGCGCTCGTGGTGTTCAGCTACAATAGTTCTAGTAATAGGATTTAGATTTTCGTAAGAATCAATGATTTCTAATCCATAATCAACGTGATTTCTGAGATCTTTCTGCTCTTCTTTTGCCAATGAGCCGATTTTATTAAGCGTTTCGTCTGGTATTCTAGATTTACCAATGTCATGTAGCAAGCCACCCATGGCAATGTGGTTAAGCTCTTCTTTAGGAATACCTAAATGTCGTCCAAACGAGATCAGCATAACTGACACATCTAATGCATGGCGATAAGAGGCGCCGTCTAATTGTTTTAAATTAGTCAGCATTAGCATGGCGTCGGGGTTACGAATAATACTTTCAACGACTTCTTCAATGAATTCACGTGCAAGCTCAATGCGTGCGCCAATGTTGGCTTGATTCATTTCGGTGGTCAATATTTTGCCAATATCCTCTTCAAAAGTTTGCTTTAACTTTTGCGCAGTGCCGATCTCTTGTTCTATGGTAGTAGTCGTTTTATATTCGGCATAAGCGCTAGTGACGTTTTGCTTCATAGAGAAATCGTTACGCAAGCTTTTAAGCTTAACTCTATGATTCGTTTCCAGCTCTTCAGTGTTGTCATCGATGTTTGTAGCATGACCAGAAAAATCATCTTCATCTGAAGAACGCAAGTCACCAAATATTTTTTTAAGCGTTGAAAAAAAACCGCCACTAGATTTTTGTTTAGTTTTTGCAGTTTTTTCGTCATGTATGATGACACGCGGTGTTTTGAGTGTCTTTTTTGGTGCTGCGGCTGCTGGGGTTGAAGCGAATAGACCTGGTGTCGATTTTTCTTCATCAACATAAATAAACTTGCATAAAGCTCTTAGTTTTTCAACTTGCTCGTCGTCATAAATCAAGAAGCCTTGAAATAAAAAGTCGGTGTCTATCCACGGTCTATCAAGCTCGCTGACATACATACCAACTTTTATATCTGCGGCTTCTATTTTACTTGCCACTGTTATCTCCTAAGTTTAACCAAGTGCTCATCAACTTAATTGGGCTTTTAGTTGGCTTGAGCTTTTAAAGTGTGTGCAGTATTTTAAATTTACTAAGCTTTTTTAGATGACTGATATATAGGCATCATCTTTGGTGCTAGTTTACGTAAATCCGCAATTCTGGTTTGGTTTGATGGGTGCGTGCTTAAAAATTCTGGTGGTGCATTTCCACTTTGAGCACTCATTTTTTGCCATAAACTAATCGCAGCTTCTGGGTTGTAGCCCGCACGCGCAGCGAGTTCTAAGCCCATTCTATCGGCCTCTTGCTCTTGAGTGCGGCTGTTTGGCAGTGTGAATAGCAGGCTTGTCGCTTGGCTAGCCATTTGCATGGTTGCAGTATTACCACCAGTCACTAATGCAGCTAAGCCTTGTAGACCAATTTGCTGCACTAAACCTGTAGACATGCGCTCGCGACCGTGTTCACGTAGGGCGTGAGCGATTTCGTGGCCAATAACAGCAGCTAATTCATCATCGGTTGCGTTTAATTTCTCGATTAAACCGGTATAAACCATGATTTTTCCACCGGGCATGCAGTAGGCATTCACTTGATCACTTTTTTCTACATTAACTTCCCACTTCCATTTAAGTGCATCTGGACGAAAGGTCCCTGTTTGTGCGATTAAACGATTAGAAATATTTCGTACGCGTGTGAGTTGCTGTGTATTGGTATTAAGTACTTTTTTACCCGTAGCAGTTTGCAGCGTTTGTGCATATTGCTGGCTAGACATGGCCGTCACTTGGCTCTCAGGTAACAACAAAAACTGTTTGCGGCTAACACCAGCAACGCTTGAATTGGTTGATGTTGCACAACCTGCCAGCTGGGTCAGCACGATTGTAAGTAACATTATTTGCTTCATATTTAGTCCTTTTTAAGTCTTAATAATGACTTAATTTTAGTCATTATTGTATTTGTTTTAGCCAACTCACTACTAACATTATTGTTAAGGTTGGTGTTTGCTATTATTGCCTAAAAGCCTAACGCAATCATTAACTTTACTGCACAAACTAAAGTGTGACTTGTGAGCCTAGCTCAACCACGCGGTTAGCGGGTAATTTAAAGTAATCGGTAATGCTATCAGCTCCTTTAAACATACTGCTGAACAACTTAATGCGCCACAGTGGCATTTTGCTATTACCCACTGCTATTAATGACTCTTTACCAATAAAATAAGACGTATCCATTTCATCTAAAGTTAGGCCATATTGTGCACAGCGCTGTATATCACGCGGCACATCTGGGTCGTCTTTAAAGCCATAGCGTATTGTGACTCGATAAAACTCACTTGGCAAAATTTCTACAGTTAATCGATTTTCAGGTTCAATATGCGGGATTTCCTCATTTTTAACAGTGAGTAAAATCACTTTTTCATGAAGTACTTTATTATGCTTTAGATTGTGCAGCATAGCGTGTGGTACACCATTTGCGTTTGGCGTCATAAAAATAGCATTGCCCTGCACGCGTGCGGGAGGGTGAGCACTGATGGCGTCAATAAAAGGGTCTAGTGCCATGGCTTCTGTACGTAGCTTTAAAAACAACAGTTGGCGACCTTTTTTCCAAGTGAGCATCAGTGTAAAGATCACCGCACCTATCAATAAGGGCACCCAACCACCATCTGGAATTTTTAATATGTTTGCACTGAAAAATGCTAAATCAACAATTAAAAATAATACAACTAAAGCCCCTGTTCGCCACAAAGACCAGCCCCAAGATAAATGAAATACGACGCCCGCAAGTAAGGTGGTGATCACCATATCGCCCGTGACTGCAATGCCATAAGCGGCAGCTAGGTTGCCAGATGATTGAAAGCCAATTACTAGCAACATAACGGCAAACATCAGTATCCAGTTTATGCGTGGAATATAGACTTGGCCTAATTCGCTCTCAGAAGTATGCAACACTTGCATGCGTGGAATATAACCGAGTTGCAATGCCTGGCGAGACACCGAAAATGCGCCTGAAATAACCGCTTGCGATGCAATAACTGCGGCCAT
>JANNBX010000083.1:0-2872 GCA_031385945.1 Methylophilaceae bacterium
TAGTTTTGCGGCAGATTGCAGCATTAAAAGTGCTGAAAAAGTCACGCCATTACTAGAGCTTTACACCTCAGAAGGTTGCAGCAGCTGCCCACCAGCCGATAAGTTTTTAAGCCGTTTAAAGCTAGATAAAAACTTTGATAAAAATGTGGTGCCACTCGCGTTTCATGTTGATTACTGGGATAGATTAGGTTGGAAAGACCCATTTGGCAGCGAGCAAAACAGCAACCGCCAATATTGGATTGCTAAAACGAATCAATCGCGCAACGTTTATACGCCGCAATTTGTGGTGAATGGGCAAGATTATCGCAGCTGGAGTCAGTCTGACCGTTTGCAAAAAACACTTAGCCAGCCTGCGCCAACGGCTAAAGCAAATTTAAGTTTGCAGCAAAAAATTAGTACAGGCGAGCGTGAAATTTTCGCTTCAGCGGGTTTAAGCAAAGTGCAAAATAATGCAGATTTTTATATTGCTGTGTATGAAAACAACTTGAAATCGAGCATTAACGCAGGTGAAAACCAAGGCGTAAATGCCGTGCATGATTATGTAGTGCGCGCTTTATATGGCCCGTTTCCGCTAACAGCACAAACTGAAATCACTAAAAACTTTAATTTGCCAAGTAGTTTCGTCGGTATTGATGGCGGAATAGCCAGTTTTGTGCAGGATCGTAAAACGGGGGATATTTTACAGGCGCTGAAATTACAGTTTTGCACTGGATAAAATCTGTTTGCGCTATTTATTCTGCGTTTAGTGCGGCGTAATCTACGATAAGTGGCGCATGGTCACTGAATTTTTCAGCTTTGTAAATGTGGCTAGCCTGCGCTTTTTTAGCCATTGTTGGCGTAGCAATTTGGTAATCAATGCGCCAACCAACATTTTTATCATACGCTGCACCACGGTTGCTCCACCATGTGTAGCATTCGTCCGTGGTATTTGGGTGCAAGCTGCGGTATACGTCTACCCAGCCTACACGGTTGAATAAATCCGTTAGCCAAGCGCGTTCTTCTGGTAAAAAACCTGAGTTTTTCTTATTGCCTTTAAAGTTTTTTAAATCAGCCTCTTGGTGCGCAATATTCCAATCGCCACAAATCACGACTTCGCGGCCACTGGCAATGAGTGCTTCAAAATGTGGCAAAATACGGCACATGACATCAAATTTAAATGCTTGCCGCTCTTCACCACTCGAGCCTGAAGGCAAATACAGTGAAACTACGCTTAAATTACCAAACTGGCACTCAATATAGCGTCCTTCGCTATCAATATCCTCTTGCCCTAAGCCCTCAATCACCAAGTCTGGCTTGGTTTTGCAGTAAATACCTACGCCACTGTAGCCTTTTTTTACAGCAAAATGAAAGTAGCCATAATAGCCATTAGGCGCTTGCATTTCTAAAGTTAAATCAGCCGCTTGTGCTTTAACTTCTTGCAGGCAAATCACGTCAGCTTGCGTGCTTTGCAACCACTGGAAAAAGCCCTTGTTAGCAGCTGAACGAATACCGTTTAAATTTGCAGATATAATACGCATAGAAAATAATTGAAGATTAAATAATGCACAATTTTAAACTAGAACCTAACGCAAATATGAATGAATTAGCCTTTATTGAATTTGCCATTCAAAAACAAGTGTTGCGCTTTGGTGAATTTAAAACCAAAGCGGGGCGCTTAAGCCCCTATTTTTTCAATGCTGGCTTATTTAATGATGGGCACAGTTTAATGTTGCTCGGCGAGTTTTATGCGGCTGCTATTCAAGCCTCCAATATTCAATACGATATGTTGTTTGGCCCAGCTTATAAAGGTATTCCGTTGGTTTCAACAATTGTCATCGCACTTGCCAAAAATGGTCACAATGTGTCTTATGCTTACAATAGAAAAGAAGCAAAAGACCATGGGGAGGGTGGTACGGTAGTAGGTGCACCTTTGCAAGGCAGAGTTTTAATTGTAGATGATGTGATTTCAGCGGGTACATCAGTGCGCGAATCGATAGATATTATTCGCGCGCACAATGCCACGCCATGTGGCGTAAGTGTAGCTATAGATCGCCAAGAGCGCGGTTTGGGCGCGTTATCTGCAGTGCAAGAGGTGGAAAAAAACTTTTCAATTCCAGTCATTAGCATTACTAATTTAGATGGATTGATTAAATCTTTAGGTAATGACACTAATATGGCACGAATTATGCAAGGAGTACTAGACTACAAATCACAATTTGGTGTTTAATATCAAGCATGTATGGTTTCAGCACACAAAAACTTAATAGTATTTTACATTCAGGCGCTATTTTCTTTGCGCTCTTCTCGTCGTGTGCGGTCGCAGCAAACATAGTAAAGTGGGTAGATGGTAATGGTAAAACGCACTATAGTGACCGAATGCCAGATCAGGAAGCTAATCGAAAAAATACCGTAATTACCACTAAAGGTATTGCTGTTAAACAAAATCAAGCAGTTGATTATCAAGAGATTGAAAAGAAAAACGCGCAAGCTAAAATTGAGCAAGAGCAGCTTAGTAAAGACCGCGCTTTGCTTAATAGTTACACCTCAGAAAATGAAATTGAGCTGGCGTATCAGCGCACATTGGAAATAGACGTGGCCAGCATTCAAGGTTTAGAGCTCAATAAGCGCCTTGCTGCTGGGCGCATGTTACTCACACAAAAGAAAATAACGGCTATTCAAAATAATAAAAGACCAGTACCTGATAGCGTGACCAAAGAAATGGTTGTTAATCAATCTATTTACAACCGTTTGGTGAAGATAATCGATTTGAAAAAGCAGGAAATGGCAGCGACTAAATCAAAATTTGAGATTGACGCCGCGCGATATAAAACCTTGAAGGCGCAAACCACAAACCCTTAGGTTTATGCTTTTTAAGCTAGCTTCAACTAGTAAA
>JANNBX010000122.1:0-3895 GCA_031385945.1 Methylophilaceae bacterium
ACAAAAACTGCCAGACGGCTACCAAACTTTTCTTGGCGAGCGTGGCACAAGGTTATCAGGCGGGCAACGCCAACGTATCGCCATTGCAAGAGCTATTTTAAAGGACGCACCGATTCTTTTATTAGATGAAGCCACCAGCGCGCTAGACGCAGAAAGTGAAATTCTAGTTCAAGCAGGTTTAAACGCAGCAATGGCTGGACGCACTACGTTGATGATTGCACATAGGCTTAGCACGGTGCAAAAGGCCGATAGAATTATTGTGCTGGAACAAGGAAAAATTGTAGAGATTGGCAGCCCAAGTGAGCTACGCGAGCAAGGTGGTCTTTATGCAAGACTTGCGGCGCTACAGTTAGCTTAGGGTTGCTCTTAAACTTAGCAAGGCAAGCTTCATATTTTTTCAGACAGTAATCTTTGTAAACCGTCATTCCCGCGCAGGCCGGAATCTAGGCAAGGTGGCACTTAAAGTGTTTTCAATAAACAATAATTGGTTGTGATGAACGTTGACTGGATTCCCGCCTGCGCGGGAATGACGGTTATTTTATAGTGCGAATAACTTTGAAATAAAACTGACTTTTACGTAACTAGTTTCTACGCCTAATTTCTACGCCAAGTCGTACCCTGCGGCGTGTCTTCCAGCACAATGCCATCTGCCAATAAAGCTTTGCGAATATCGTCCGCCAGCGCAAAGTTTTTGGCTTTTTTCGCCTCAATACGCTGCAAAATTAAGGTTTGAATAGCCGCGTCACCATCCTCAGTAGCGCCATTTAATCCTACACCCTGTAAAAAGTCATCTGAATCACGCTGCAACAAACCCAACACAGCGCTTAAATTTTTAAGCTTTTGCGCAGTTTCAACAGATTTAGTTTTATTTAACTCATTCGCTAAATCAAACAAAACGGCAACCGCTAACGGCGTATTAAAGTCATCATCCATCGCGCTCTTAAATATAGCAGCTTCCGGCTCTTGCCAGCTCACATCACCCGCAACCACATCAAAACCACGCAATGCAGTGTAAAGGCGCGTCAATGCTTGTTTAGCATCATCTAAATGTGCGTCACTATAGTTGAGCGGGCTACGATAATGTGCACGCAAAATAAAGAAGCGTACCACTTCTGCATCATATTTTTTCAGCACTTCACGAATGGTGAAAAAATTGCCAAGTGACTTGGACATTTTCTCGTCATCTACACGCACAAATCCATTGTGCATCCAGTAATTCACCATCTGGCAGTCGTGCGTGGCCTCACTTTGGGCAATCTCATTTTCATGGTGTGGAAACTGTAAATCCATGCCACCACCATGAATATCAAACTGCTTACCTAAATGCACAGCACTCATCACTGAACACTCAATATGCCAGCCAGGACGACCATTGCCAAAAGGAGATGCCCAGCTCGGCTCGTTTGGTTTAGCGGCTTTCCACAATACAAAATCCATTGCATCGCGCTTAAATATATCCACTTCCACACGTTCGCCAGCACGCAAATCTTCTAAACTTTTACCCGATAATTTGCCGTAACCCACAAATTTATTGACCGAATAATACACATCTCCATTGGCAGCCAAATACGCCATGTCTTTTTCTATCAATGTGTTAATCATGGCTATCATGCCATCTACATAAAGAGTCGCGCGCGGCTCAAGTGTTGGGCGAATAATGCCGAGTTTGGCTGAGTCTTCATCCATGGCGTCAATAAATCGCTGAGTTAATACATCAATGGTTTCACCGTTTTCATTGGCGCGCTTGATAATTTTGTCGTCAATATCAGTGATATTTCGCACATAAATCACCTCATATTGTGAGGCGCGTAACCAGCGGCTAACCATATCAAACACCACCATCACGCGCGCATGGCCTAAATGGCAAAAGTCATATACGGTCATACCGCAGACGTACATACTGACTTTGCCTGCAATAATGGGGGTGAATGGTTGTTTTTGACGAGCGAGTGTGTTGTAAATATTGAGCATGGCTGAGATAAAGTGTGTCTTTTTTGGATTTGTAGCTTAGTTTGGCTAAAAGTTAAGCTAAATAATTGTTAATATTCAAAAAAAGTGAAAAATTAGTGTTGATAGGTTAAACTGCTTATTGTTAAAATTAACTGTTAATTCAATCTAAAAAAAGTATATCACATGCGCAAACTACATATTTCTGCTTTAGCACTTTCACTATTGTGTTTAATGCCCTTTGGCGCTGGCTTTGCTGGTGAAGCCGTGAAACCCATCACCACACAAGCGGCTAACACTAAAGATGTTCAAGCGCTATTTACCAAAGGTGTCATGCTGGCTGAGAGCCAAAAACGTGAAGAGGCAATTAAAGTTTTTACTGAAATCACTGAGAAATATCCTAATTTGCCTGAGCCATATAATAATTTGGCAGTTTTATATGCTGATTTAGGCCAATACGAAAAAGCAAAAAACGCCCTTGAGCGCGCCATAAAAACCCACCCAAGCTACGCAACTGCACACGAAAACTTAGGCGATATTTACGCAAAAATGGCTTCTGAAGCTTATGACAAAGCCTTGCAATTAGATAATAGTAACGGCCGTGCTAGTAACAAACTAGCGATGATTAAAGATTTGTTTTCTGGTAGCAAATCAGTGGTGGCGGCTAAAGTTGCACCAAAAACGGTTGCCTTGCCTGATGTAAAACCAATGCCAGCTAAGCCTGTAACAGTCGCAGATGCAGTTAAACCAGCAGATGCAAAACCAGGTGCCAAATCAAGCGGTGATTCAACACAAGACATTACCAATGCAGTTAATGCATGGGCTAAAAATTGGTCAAGTAAAGATGTAAATAGCTATTTGAGCAACTACTCAGACTCATTTAAAACGCCAAAAGGTGAGAGCCGCAAAGCTTGGGAAGATCAACGTCGTGAGCGCGTGGGTCGTGCAGAATCAATTAGCGTAGATATTGCAAATATCAAAGTTAAAATGGATATGGAAGACAAAGCGACTGTATCTTTTAATCAAACATACAAAGCTGGTAAAGGCGCAACCATACGCACGCCTAAAGTATTGAAAATGCGTAATGTTGATGGTAAGTGGTTGATTGAACAAGAAATTGCTAAATAGCTCTCAATCAGTCAGCACCCAAAACGACAATAACGAACCTGTTATTGTCGTTTAAATGAACACAAAGTTAAATGAACAAAAAACTAATCACGCTATGCCTATCCACTTGCTTCATTTCAATGCCTTGGAACGCGAGTGGTCTAAGCCCGCTCAGGCTTCTAGGGTTAGATCAGCCCAATTTTAGTAGCTTTAATCACAGCAGCCCAAACTACAAAGAGGGCTTGCTAGTTAAAAGCCTGCTCGAAGTCACTCAGGGCAAACTTCAAGAAGCGTTAAGAACAACTAACCAGTTACTTGCTGAAGTACCAAATTTCAAGCTAGCTTATTTAGTGCGCGGTGATTTGCTCATGGCGCAAGCCCAACAATTGCAATCATTTGGTAATAGCAATTCAAGCTCGGCAAGCTTCGTGAATGATTTTCGTGATGAAGCTAAAATGCGTTTAGAGCATTATTTATCACAGCAAAGCCATGGTTTTATTCCCGATACGCTAGTACAAATTGATGGCCAACATCCACATTTTATTGTAATTGACACCAATAAATCGCGGCTTTACGTTTACCAAAACGTGAATAACAAGCCTGTATATTTAGCTGATTATTACGTCACTATTGGTAAAAATGGTGCCGAGAAAAAAGTATCAGGCGACAAACGCACGCCAACTGGCGTGTATATGGCAGCAGCTAAAATCTCTCAACCCTTAGATGACTTTTATGGTGCGGCCGCATACCCACTTAACTACCCAAACCATTGGGATACTCACCAAGGTAAAAGTGGATACGGTATTTGGCTACATGGCACGCCCAGCAACACCTACAGCCG
>JANNBX010000129.1:0-56514 GCA_031385945.1 Methylophilaceae bacterium
AATCGATTTGCCTGCGCCTGTTTCGCCAGTAAGCACGGTAAAGCCGCGCTCAAAGTCTAGCTCGAGCGCTTCAACAATAATAAAATCGCGAATATTGAGTGTTTGTAACATGCTTATATATGTGGCTTTGTTTGTTTAAATTGATGATAAAAATACCAAGTGGCTAGCAAAAGTAACATGGTGGGTATCGACCAAACAATGCTACTGGCTTCGTAAACCACCCCATTAACCAGGTCGAAGTAGCGACCTAACTCGTTAAATAAGCCATGCCAGCGCAAATAATTGTCATAGAACATGAACATACATAACAGCGACCCCAATGCAGAAAAGCACATCATGGTTAACCATAAGCACTTTAATAGTATGCTGCGTTTCATCATGTACGGTTTTGCAATAAGTGCCAAGGTATTAACCCCAGCTTAATTTTTCACGTAGCATATCAAAGTGGTTATGCCCAAGCGGATGCAGTAAAGTAACTGTTTTAACGGCCCGCTCAACCCTTACTACATCTCCTTCTTGCAAGTTGTATTTTTCTTGACCATCTAAATGCGCTCTGGCATCTTTAGTGTTTTTGATAACAATCTCAACGACAGAGTTACTATTGATGGCGATCGGCCGATTTGTTAGCGTGTGCGGGCAAATCGGCACCAGCGTAATAGCCTCTAAAGTAGGGTACAAAATTGGCCCACCCGCCGAAAGTGCGTAAGCCGTTGTACCTGTAGGCGTCGCCACTATCAAGCCATCAGCGCGCATAGTATTAACATAATGGTCGTCAATTTTAAGCTCAAGTTCCATTAGGCGGCTTTGCTCAGCTTTGGTAATCACAATATCGTTCAACGCAATACCGCTGTATAACACTTTTACCTCGCGGGTAATGGTAGCGTTCAGCAATATACGTGATTCCGCACTAAATTCACCCGCTAAAATACGCTCAATTGAGGCCGTCATTAACTCAGAATTAATGTCTGTTAAAAAACCAAAACGCCCACGATTCACACCAATCAAAGGCACATTATATGCATACAAATCACGCGCCACGCTGAGCATAGTGCCGTCGCCTCCTAGCACAATCGCTAAGTCAGTACGCGTGCCGATGTCCTGGCGTGTAATGGTAGAAAAACCTTGAATATTACTAAATTGGGCTGTGGCTAAATCAATAAAAACTTCACGATTTTTAAGTTGTAAAAACTGCGCTAGCTCTAGTATTTGTGAGCGCATATCGCTGTTTTGATATTTACCAATTAAGGCAATGCGGGGAAAACTGGATTGCTGATTTTGTGCCATGCAGAATTAAAACATATCTGGCATTTTCAGCATAGGGGCGTCTTTATAAATTCAAGTCTGTGCCGTTAAACAAGGTATGAATAAAAATAATCAGGACACAAATAGTGAATACGCAAGAAATTGTTTTTTTGTGACTTATTACGGCTAGTTACTCATATAGATATTGACTAGCGCAGCTACTCGAAGTTGAATTGACTCAGATACCAAAAGCAAAGTAGCGTGATAACAGCCTGATTAGGTATAATCTTCACGTGGATAAGCGCGCGCAAATATTACTTAAAACTCTTGTTGAGCATTACATAAGCGACGGCCAGCCTGTGGGCTCAAAAGCGCTGCTGCAGTACTCAGGCCTAGATGTGAGCTCAGCAACTATTCGTAATGTAATGAGTGACTTAGAGCTTAATGGCTTTATTGCTAGCCCACATACTTCTGCAGGGCGTATTCCCACTCAAAAAGGTTATCGCTTATTTGTCGATACCTTATTAACCGTACAGCCTTTGCAGCATTTAGAAATCGCGCAGCTTAAAAATGCGTTTAATTCGCCTGACCCACAACAACTCATTACCTCTGCGGCAAACTTGTTATCAGGCCTAACGCAATTTGCAGGCTTGGTGGTTGTGCCCAAACGCGACACTTTATTGTTCAAACATATCGAGTTTTTAAGCTTATCTGACACGCGTATTTTAGTGATTATTGTCACGAACGATGGTAGCGTGCAAAATCGGATTATCCTAACCGAAAAACCCTATGCCGCCAGCCAACTGGTTGAAGCGAGTAACTTTTTTAATCAGCATTACACAGGCTTAAGCTTTGAAGCGGTACAGGCCGCGCTACATAAAGAATTACAAACCATGCAAAGTGATATCAATACACTAATGACCGCCGCCATGTTTGCTAGCGAAAAGCTAGGTGGCGCAAAAGAAAACATGGTGATTGCAGGTGAGCGCAACTTATTGCAGTCTGACGACCTCTCAACCAACGTACACAGCTTACGTAAATTATTTGATGTGTTTGAACAACGCACTACGCTCATGCAGCTACTAGACACTAGCCAAACCGCGGCAGGCATACAAATTTTTATTGGCGGCGAGTCAGGCTATCTATCACTAGATGAATGCAGCTTGGTAACCGCGCCCTATGAGGCCAATGGCCAAGTAGTCGGCACATTGGGTGTGATAGGACCAACCAGAATGGCGTACGAAAGAGTCATACCAATAGTAGATGTAACGGCAAAACTGCTCTCAAACGCTCTATCGAATAACTAAACGTATTTTTTAACTTTTAAATAACTATCAACCAACAACTAACGACTGACCTATGGCCTACTACAACCCTGAACCACCCTACCAACATGGCGACCAACTCAAAGTAGGCATTTTACTCGCCAACTTAGGTACACCAGATGCACCAGATGCTAAATCATTACGTCGCTACTTAGGTCAATTTTTAATGGACAGACGCGTAGTGGAGATTCCACGTTTTATTTGGTGCTGGATACTGCACTGCATCATTTTAGTGGTTCGGCCCAAAAAATCAGCTGAAAAATACGCTCAAGTTTGGATGAAAGAAGGCTCGCCGCTACTAGTGCATGGCCAAAAGCAAGCTCAGCTACTGCGTGGTTATTTAAGCCAAAAAGTGAAATCACCCTTTGCTGTAGAAATGGGCATGAGCTACGGCAACCCTAGTATGAAGTCTGCTATCGATAACCTTAAAGCCCAACATTGCGATCGTATTTTAGTATTTCCACTTTACCCACAATATGCTGCCAGTAGTACCGGCTCCGCGTTAGACGCAGTTTGGCGCGTATTATTAAAAACTCGCAACATGCCAGCTATTCGCACCATACGCCATTATCACGACCACCCTGCTTACATTGCAGCGCTTGCCAAAAGCGTACTAGAACATTGGCGATTAAATGGTCGCATAGCGGCAGACGGCAGTGAAAAGCTAGTGATGAGCTTTCATGGTTTGCCAAAATTTCACTTAATGAAAGGTGACCCTTACCACTGCGAATGCCATAAAACTGGCCGTTTGTTAGCAGCGGCGCTAGGTTTAAATAAAGAGCAATACATGGTGGCGTTTCAATCTCGGTTTGGTAAGCAAGAATGGCTAAAACCTTATCTCTCTGCCACGCTAGAAGCATTGGGTAAAGCCAAAACAAAACGTATCGATGTGATTTGCCCAGGCTTTAGTAGTGACTGCCTAGAAACATTAGAAGAAATTGCCATGGAGGGCAAAGAAACATTTCAGCATGCGGGTGGGCGCGACTACCACTATATTGCCGCACTAAACGAAAATGATGACTGGATTCATGCCATGACGCAAATAGCGCTTGAAAATCTGCAAGGCTGGGTCACGGCCGATTGGAATAACACGCAGGCCGAGAGTGATAATAACTTAACTAAGTTACGTGCAGAGTCTGTACAGAACGCTTTGGCTAAATCTCAATAATTTCGACTTGATGAGCGTAAAAAAATTGAGCATCGCTAGCGCTTAACATTGCAAAAATAGCTGCTGTAATTTTGGGGTAGCCAAATTAAGCGTTATACTTTCATTTTTAGCCATTAAAAAGCATTTATGATTGTTATAACAGGCGGTGCGGGCATGATAGGCTCTATCATCGCTTGGCATATCAACACAAAACTTCAGCGTGATGAATTGGTAGTTGTTGACCGCATCACGCATGAGGATCAATGGCAAAACCTTGTTAAACGCCAATACGCTCAATATTTAGACAAAGACCAATTGCTAGATTGGCTTAACAACAGAAGTGATATTGAAGCCATTATTCATATGGGCGCAATTAGTGCCACTACTGAGCGCGATTTCAATAAGCTGGTAGACGTGAATATTCACTACTCGCAAAATTTGTGGAACTGGTGTGCTATCAATAAAGTGCCATTTTTCTACGCTAGCTCAGCGGCCACTTATGGCAGCGGCGATTTAGGCTATGACGATAGCGAGTTTAAAAACCTGCGCCCACTCAACGGCTACGGCTATTCAAAACACTTTTTTGATCAATGGGCATTACGCCAAACGCCTGAAAACACGCCACCGAGCTGGGCAGGCTTTAAGTTTTTTAATGTGTATGGCCCAAACGAATATCATAAAGAACGCATGGCAAGCGTTGCCTTTCACACGTTTAATCAGTTTAATGAAACAGGTAAGATGCAGCTATTTAAAGGCACAAAAGCAGGCGTAAAAGACGGTGAGCAATTACGCGATTTTGTTTACGTTAAAGATGCCGCCCGTGTTGTGTGCTTTTTTATGCAAGCGGCAATCAATCACAAGCCAGCGCCAAATGGTATTTATAATTTAGGTACTGGTCTTGCGCGTAGTTTTAAAGACTTAGCCACCGCAGTAATGGTTAATACCAACAAAGCACCCCATATTGAATACATCGACATGCCAAAAGATTTGCAAGGGCGTTATCAATATTTTACTGAAGCGAATACCGCTAAGCTGCGAGAAGCAGGTTATGGTGCCGAGTTTACAAGTTTAGAAGATGGCGTTAAAGACTATGTAAAAAACTACCTGATGCAAACTGATCCTTACTGTTAACTAGATGGCATTGTTAAATACATAGCTGTTAAACGCGCGTTGACTCACTGCAATATTGTTAAAAAAGGCAAAATACAATTAAATGAAATATGTTGATTATTTAAACGGCGAATTAGCTAGCCATCTGGCCATGTTTAATGCGCTTGCACCGTTATTTCCAGCCATTTCAGAGGTCGGTATTGCTATGCAAGATTGCATCAGAAATGGCGGAAAAATTCTACTCTGTGGTAACGGTGGCAGTGCTGCCGACGCACAACATATTGCTGCTGAAATTGTAGGGCGCTTTAAAAAAGAGCGTAAAGGCATGCCAGCTATTGCCCTTACCACAGATACATCCATACTCACATCGGTAGGCAATGATTACGGTTATGACTATATTTTTGCTCGACAAATTGAAGCCCTTTGCCGCCCTGAAGATTTAGTAATTGGCATTACCACATCAGGTAATAGCACTAATGTTGTGCAAGCAATTGTTGCGGCTAATTTAATTGGCGCTACCACAGTTGGCCTAACGGGCGGCTCAGGCGGCAAGCTAGCGGCCATGTGTCATTACAATTTAATCATGCCATCAAATGTGACTGCACGTATTCAAGAAGCACATATTTTTGTGGGTCACAGTTTGTGTGAAATTTTAGAGTCTTAAGTTTTTATGTCGCCTACCTATTTAGATACCGTTAAACAACTCAGCCAATCCACTCATTACGCTTTAGTGATTGGCGACTTAATGCTAGACCGTTATTTAATTGGGTCGGTAAGCCGCATTTCGCCAGAAGCACCTGTGCCTATTGTGCTACTTAAAGACCAGTACGAACGTGCAGGAGGTGCGGCAAATGTGGCAGCAAATTTAGCGCTACTCGGTGTTAAAACCGCGCTAGTTGGATGCGTAGGCAGTGACGCTAAAGCCAAAATACTGCTTGGCTTAATGCAAGATTTAAACATTGCTACCCAACATGTAATGGTATCAGGCAGCCGACCCACAATCGCAAAAACCCGCGTATTAGGTGGTCACCAGCAGATGTTGCGGCTTGATCAAGAGAGTCATGCTGCCTTTAACACTATTGAAACTGCTGATTTACAAACAGCGATTACAAGTGCTTTGGCTCAAAAACCAGCCATTGTGATTCTGTCAGATTACGCAAAAGGTGTGCTGAGCGATGCCGTTTGCCAAACAGTGATTCAATACTGTAACGCGCACAAAATACCTGTATTAGTTGACCCAAAAGGTAACGCTTACGGCAAATATAAAGGCGCAACTGGCCTCACGCCAAATAAAAAAGAAGCCGCTGAAGCCTGTAATATTCATATTGATGATAGCGATTTAATTAGCAAAGTGAGCCAGCTCAAAAAAGACTTAGATTTAGCCTTTTTTGCAGTGACACGTGGCGAAGAAGGTATTACGTTAATTGACTCTGAAACACACCATCTACCTGCCACTGCCAAACAAGTCTTTGATGTATCAGGCGCAGGCGACACCGTGATTGCAACGCTTGCCGCAGGCTTAATAAACGGCTTATCACCATTACAAGCACTTGAGTTAGCCAACATTGCCGCAGGTGTAGTGGTGGCGCAAGTGGGCACAGTACCTATTACGCAAGCAGATTTAATTGCAGCACTGCAAGCCAAAGACGAGCAAACCCAAGCGCACAAAATTTGTGATTTAGCGCAATTATTAGCCAAAGTAGCTGTTTGGAAATCGCAAAATCAAAAAATTGTCTTTACCAATGGCTGCTTTGATTTGCTACACGCAGGGCATGTAACGTATTTAGAAGCGGCTAAAAAACGGGGCGATAAACTCATTTTAGGCTTAAATACGGATCGCTCGGTAAGTGCGCTCAAAGGCCCAACCAGGCCGGTAGTCAATGAAAACGACCGTGCACGGGTTTTAGCTGCACTAATGAGTGTAGATGCTGTGATTTTGTTTGATGAAGATACACCGTTAAACTTAATTAACGCAATTAAACCGAATGTCATCGCTAAAGGTTCAGACTACACCGCAGACCAAGTAGTTGGCGGTGCTGAGGTGCTATCGTGGCATGGTGAAATAGCCTTAATTGATTTAGTTGAGGGGCGCAGTACTAGTAATATCATCAAAAAGATGAATGCTTAACGTAGCATGGTGACACAAACCCAAGAAAAAATTCTAGTACTAGGCCCTGCTTGGGTGGGCGACATGGTGTTAGCGCAAAGCCTATTCAAAACACTAAAAACCAACAACCCAACTTGCATCATTGATGTTGCCGCACCCGCTTGGACATTGCCGCTATTAGAGCGTATGAGTGAGGTGTCGAATAAAATTGCATTGCCATTTAAACATGGTGAATTTGCTTTTTTTGAGCGTCTTAAATTTGGCAAAAGCCTAAAAAAAGAAGGCTACACGCAAGCGATTATCCTAACTAACTCGTTCAAATCAGCTCTGCTACCCTGGGCAGCAGCAATCCCTAAACGCACTAGTTTTTTAGGTGAATCACGTTATGGCTTAATTAATGATATTCGGTCATTAGATAAAATTAAGCTTAAAAAAACGGTTGCCCGCTTTGTAGCGCTAGGATTGAACAAATATCAAGAATTACCCACCACACTACCCAACCCGCACCTTCAGGCAAATAAAAATGCAGGTTTAACAATATTAGAAAAACTAGGTATCAAACAATCAAATCATAAAATATTAGGCCTATGCCCAGGCGCCGAATATGGCGAAGCCAAGCGCTGGCCTGCTCAATATTATGCTGAAGTTGCTAATGCTGCCATTGAACAAGGCTGGCAAGTTTGGCTATTTGGCTCTGAAAAAGACATATCAGTCACCAATCAAATCAACCTCCTAACCAATCAACAATGTGTCGATTTAGCAGGTAAAACAAAATTAGGTGAAGCGATTGACCTCATGTCACTGTGTGACACATTCGTCACTAACGATTCCGGCTTAATGCATGTAGCTGCTGCGCTAGACAAAAAAGTGATCGCCCTTTTTGGCTCTAGCGACCCGTTTCATACACCTCCTATGAGTGCTCAAGCGATTATTGAGTACTTAAACCTGCCCTGTAGCCCATGTTTTAAGCGTGTTTGCCCACTTGGCCACTTAAATTGCTTGAATCATATACTGCCGCAGTCTATCGTGCAGCATATGCAATTAGGGCGTTAAAAAGATGATTTTTTTATCAAAATTGATCACCATAATGAATAAGTTTTTGGTAGAAAAACAAGCTAAGCGTATTCATGCAAAATTACTCGATAAACCCAAACGCTCTCAATTGGCTTTTCAAAAAAAATACCCGCGATACAAAATGGGTGCTCACTGTTACGGCGTACCCAGTATTAAGTTTGCAACGCGCGACAATCTATTAACAATCGGTAGTTATTGTTCAATTGCAAAAAATGTTGAGATTTATCTTGGCGGTAACCACCGTATTGACTGGATCAGTAGCTACCCTTTTCCTGCCTTTTTTGCAGAAGCAAACGCAATTAAAGATTATGAAGTCTCAAGTGGTGATGTTCATGTAGGCTCTGATGTTTGGCTTTGCCAAAACAGTACGATCTTGTCTGGCGTCAGTATTGGTCACGGTGCTGTGGTGGCGAATGGTGCAATGGTCACTAAAAATGTAGAGTCTTACGCCATTGTAGGCGGCAACCCAGCAAAGTTTATTCGCTGGCGCTTTGATGAGCCAACACGGGTAGCCTTGTTAAAGTCTGCCTGGTGGGATTGGCCAGAATCCGAAATATTAAGCGTAGTTCATCTGATTTGTTCAGACAATATAACCGACTTTTTAGCTTATGCAGAATCACGCCACACCACTGTATCAGCCAAAATTGCGACAACTTAAAACTAAATAAACTCAAAAAACCTAGGCCAGCCATGCAGCACAACCAATCTGTTTTAAATAAAAAGCTAGTCACTATCATTGTGCCCAACTATAAAACACTCGATATCACTAAAATTTGCATGCGGCTATTGCGTCAATATACTGATTTAAACCAAGCGGATATTGTGGTGGTTGATAATCACTCTGCAGACGCATCACTAGATTATTTAAAATCACTGACCTGGATTAAGTTAATTGAGCGTACGCCAATCAAAGATGAGCCAGTTTATCTTGCGCACTCACGAGCACTAGATTTGGCACTACAAACGATCACCACACCTTATGTTTTGTCTATTCATACCGATACTTTCATCAAAGACGCTAAATGGTTAGATGTATTACTAGCGCCATTTGAAGCGAATTCAAAATTGGCAGGAGTTGGTTCATGGAAGCTAGAATCAAAAACGCAAATCCAATTATTGGGTCACAAAATTGAGCAGTTTTGGAAATTTACTTTATCTAAACTATTCAGTTATCAAGGCTACCGAAAAAACAGATTTGATATTAACGCGCGCTATTTAAGAAGCCATTGCGCAATGTACAAAACAGATATTATCAAAGCGCTCAATACTGGATTTTCAGATGAAGAAGACGCGGCTGGCAGAGCAATGCACAAAAAAATGGTCGCGGCTGGCTACGATATGCTGTTTTTAGGTTCAGCACATCTAGGGCGCTATGTTGATCACTTAAACCACGCGACCATGGTGCTTAACCCTGAGTTAGGTAGTAGCGAGCGGTCAGTAAAACAAGGCTATAAGCGAATCAAGCAAAAACTTAGAGGAATTGATGCTGATAAAATATTAGCAAATCACTCTCTTGATGACTAAATTAGTCGCATAAAGGCAGGCATGTTCAACACTTTTTCACATTTATTCAAACAAGCATACCAGCAAGCCTCACCCCAAAAAATCATCTTATTATTGACCTTGCTCAGCGCGCTCATTGCTTGGCGAGTCAACTACGTGCAACACGGCTGGGTCAACGATGACTTCGTGCTTTATCACGAAGCCGCAAGACTTTTTACGCTAGGTAATTGGCAACAAGGCTTTGCGCTATTTGGCTGGCCACTTTACTCGTTATTGATCTCGCTCACCCATCAACTTACCGGGCTAGATCTACACTTATCCGCACGCCTCTTGTCTGTGCTGTTTTTTGCTATCACTAGCTATAGTTTTATGCACATTATTCAGCTGTCAGGTGGCAACAAAATCACCATTATCTCAGGTGCAGTTATTTTATTCAGTTCACCTTATTTAACGGGTGATGTCTTGCCTATGTTATTGAGAGATCCAGGCTTATGGGCATTTTTTCTAACGAGTCTGGTATTTTTCGTTCGCTATTATCGGCAGCAATCATGGAAAAACGCCTTGCTTTGGCAGTTTTTCGCGATACTCGCCATGCTGTTTCGTGTAGAAGCTATTACTTATTTAATCTTTTTACCTTGGGTTTTACTGTTGCACCCAACAATCGCTTTGAAAGAAAAAGTTAGCCTATTTTTAAAAGCACAAAGTCTTAATATTGGCTTATTAGCCATTTTGCTGTTTGCTTTATTAGTAGTTCCCTCGCTTAGCATGAGAGATTTTGGACGCTTGCAAGAAGTCTGGGGATTATTTGATTACAAATATCAAATCATGCTCAACACACTTACTGAACGCTCAGATCTAATGGCTAACACTGTATTTAAAGGTCACTTTGATAGCCTAGCCAAATTTGGCTTTCTAATTGCACTCGCCAGTATGTGCTTAGTTAAATGCATCACAACACTTGGTTGGTTAAATGCAGTGCTCATTAGCTTTAATGTCACTACCATCAAAAGCAACATCAGTCACGACACACAGCGCATTCTTAGCGCAGTCATCGCGTTATCACTGCTTAATATCGTGCTTATTGTGTTGAGTGTTTTTTTGCTAGCTAGCCGCTACACGGCACCGTTGGCACTTACGCTCATGCTATTTGCATCATTCGCGTTGGCAAATTTATTGAGTAAAGCACAACAATCAGCACAAAACATCTTTAAATGGCTGGCTGTTTTAGTGCTTTTAATCATGAGCTTATTGTTGATCAAAAATTTATCAGACAAGCCAACAGGGTATAACTACGAGCAACATGCGGTTAATTATTTACAACAACAAAAAATTAGTAATGAACAGATATTTTTTGTGTCACCCAGAGCACGCTACTATGCTGGTGTGCGATACGCAGGCAGAGGTTATCAATATGATGATTATATTATTGCGGCAATTGCAGATGGCACAATCTTTAAATACCGCTACTTAATGCTTAACTTAAACCATAACGATGCTAAATCACAACAACGCGAAAAAATGATGATTCAGCAACTTAAAAACTATCGGCTAATTAAAGTGTTTTACAGAGGAAAAAGTCAAAAAAGAATAGCCATTTACCAACGGCTTGAGTCACCTGCTAGCCAGCAATAGCTTGTTTTATAGTAAAAGTTTAATACAACTTTTGGGCTCTTTAAACATAAATAGCGCTATGTATTTAAAGACTTTGTAAGCGCTTCTTTAGCGGCGTCAATCGTCGCTAATAAACGATTTTTTCTTTCAGCTGACTTTTGGGCAGCATAGAATATCGATTTGATTTTCAAGGCTAGCAAATAGAGCTGGCATTTGCGTATTTCAGCACGTGCAATGTTAATTACATCATTAGCAGGATAATGTTTTGTGAAAAACAAATAAAGGCCACGTTTTTTTCTAAGCCATTTATCATAACTGGCGCTGCTTATTTCACTCGCGCCAGCCACATGCGTAATTTCTACCGCTGGACAATAACCAATCGCATAGCCGTGCTGGCGTAACCTTAAGCCAATATCTGCGTCTTCACCGTATAAAAAGTAATCTGCGTCAAAGCCATTAATAGCATCAAAAATATCACGCTTAAACAACAAACATGCCCCCAATAGCCACGCTATTTCACCGGGCAAGCCTGCAAACAACTGTGTATTACTTAGCTGACCTTGAGCGGGGTAAGTAAGTCGTGGTGGCACAAAGTTATTCTTGTCAGCTCGTTTACGCCTTGCTTCAATAATGGCAGGGCCAACTAAGCCATAAGACGGATTATCGATTAAAAATGCAACTAACTTATTGATTGCATTAGGGTTGGTAATATCAGTATCTGGATTGAGCAATAGTAAATAATCACCTGAAGCTTGCTTAGCAGCTAAATTATTAGCGCGACCGAAACCTAGATTTGTAGCGCTTTCAATCAAGATAATTTGGTTATCAAAGGTACTTTTAAGCAAACTAACGCTATTGTCTGCGCTGTGATTATCAACGACTAATACCTCAAGGCGAACATTGTCCTGCTTTAACAAAGCAGTGATACACACAGCTGCGTAAGCTCCTGAGTTGTAATTAACAATAATTACCGATACAAACGGCTTATTTAACATTTTTTAACTGGGCTCACTGGCTTGAACAAGTACATATTTACTTTAAAGCTCTTATCAATATAACAGAGTTTGTACATGCGATTTGCGAGCTAATAAAGCCTGTTGTCAGTAGCAAGTCTCTTTTATTTTTCATGCTAATAATGAGGCGATATTAGGCAGCACTGTTAAATTATTTTCTTCGCAAAAAACTTGCCAATCTGGTACTTCTGTCCAATTACTTAAAAAGACAAAGTCAAGCCCAGCGCGGTTAGCCGCTTCATAATCATATTTGCTGTCACCGATGAATAAAGCAGGTAACAGCAAGTTGCCATTGGCTTTTTCGCGCGCAAGCACGGTATCTTTGTCATCTGGACTACCAAAAATACCCGCATCAAACATATGAGCAATTTTACGTTTAGCAAATAATTCGTGCAGCTCATTTTGATCGCCGCCTGAAAGTATAGACCATCTACTATTTGGTAGGGCTTCGCGCAATGCAAACAAACCTTTGGCTAAATCACACTGCATTAAACCAACTTCAAGCTCACGTGCAAACTCATCTAATAAAGCCTGAATAGCCGAGTCTGTTACCGGCTGTTTTAAGATGTTTTTTAAGTAATAATCAAACTTATGGTAGCGCGAAATACCGCCCAACTCTACGTGATAATCAACCAATGCTTGCGCTTGTGCATCGGTTGCACCTAAATTTTTAGCTGTGCGGAAATACGCTTCTGTTTTTACTACGTTAGAGTTGAGTACCACGCCATCGCAATCAAACACGATGGCTTTATACTGGCTCAAATTCAGCGTTGTTAAATCTGGGCTATCAGAATCTAGACTGGTTGAATCTAGGCTAATTGAATCAGGCTTAGCCGAATCAGGTGTATTTAAATCAATATTCAAGCGTCAAACTTTCTTTTTTCATAACAAAAAGGGTTGCATAAGCAACCCTTTAAAACAACTAAAACAGAATTAAGCAGCTTTAATTGCGCTGGCTTCTTTAGCTAATTGGGTAATTTTTGCCCAATCTTTATTCGCTACAGCGTCAGCTGGGGTCAGCCATGTGCCACCACAGACTACTACGTTTGGTAAGCTTAAAAACTGTGGTGCAGAGTCAACAGTAACGCCACCTGTAGGACAGAATTTAACATCACCAAAAGGCCCTGCAAAACCTTTTAGCAAGTTAATGCCACCTACTGCAACCGCTGGGAAAAGTTTTAAGAAGTAATAACCATCAGCGTTTGCAGTCATAATTTCCGAGCCTGTAGAAACGCCAGGTAACAATGGCAAACCAATTTCACGTGAGAAGTTGCCTAGCTCTGAAGTGTAGCCTGGGCTTACTGCAAATTTACAACCTGCATCCAATGACGCTTGTGCATCTTTTAAATTACGCACGGTGCCTGAGCCTAAAATCGCATCTGGAACGTGTTTAGCAATTTGCTCCATGGCTTGTAATGCGCAAGCTGAGCGTAATGTTACTTCTAACACGCGAATGCCACCAGCCAATAAAGCTTCTGCCATTGGCACTGCATCTTCTACTTTATTGATGACGATCACAGGAATTACTGGGCCAAAGGTGGCTAAATCTAATGTATTCATGTTTCTTTATCTACCTATTTAATAATTATTTGATTTTTAAGTTACAGCCAAGTAACAGCGCCCTGCTCAGCAGAAAGTACATTTTTACGCATACCGCCAAACAATTCACGACCCATGCCATGAGCATTTGCAAAGCGTTTTTGATCAGAAATTTCGTATAAATCACGTTCTTTCCACTCATCTTCATCTACGAGCGCGTTCAATGTGCCGGCCAAACAGTTAATGCGGATAATGTCACCCGTACGAATTTTAGCAATCGCGCCACCTGCATTCGCTTCTGGGCTTAAGTGAATCGCTGCTGGCACTTTGCCAGACGCACCACTCATACGACCATCAGTCACAATAGCCACTTTAAAACCTTTGCCTTGCAATACAGACAATGGTGGCGTGAGTTTATGTAGCTCTGGCATGCCATTAGCCTGCGGGCCTTGAAAGCGTACGACCGCTACAAAATCGCGCTCTAGCTCGCCACGTTTAAACATTTCAAGCAACTCTTCTTGTGCATCAAACACAATGGCTGGTGCTTCAATAATTTGGCGATCTTCAGGTACTGAAGATGTTTTAATCACTGAGCGACCTAAGTTGCCTTGTAATAAACGTAAGCCGCCTGACGCGCTGAAAGGTTTATTAATGTTGCGCAGTATAGTTTCATCTGGGCTTGCATCTGGCAAATCAACCCATACCAATTCATTTTCAAATAGCGTTGGTTTTTTGCAATAATCACGCAAACCGCCGATAACAACTGAATGCACTTCTTCATGCATGAAGCCGCCCTCAAGCAATTCACGAATAACAAAACTAGGCCCACCCGCTGCTTGGAACTGATTCACATCTGCCGTACCATTGGGGTAAACGCGCGCTAGCAAAGGTGTATCTACAGATAATTTAGAGAAGTCTGACCAGTCAATTAAGATACCCGCAGCACGCGCCACAGCCACCCAGTGAATGCAGTGGTTAGTAGAACCACCCGTAGCCAGTAATGCCACAATCGCGTTCACAATGACGCGCTCATCAACCATGCGGCCAATTGGCGTGAAGTTTTGATTTTGGGTAATACTTAAAACTGTTTTGACAGATTCGCGCGTTAAAGCCTCACGCAAACCATCGTGCGGGTGAATAAATGCAGCCCCTGGTACATGCAAGCCCATGGCTTCAAGCAACATTTGATTACTATTTGCAGTGCCGTAAAACGTGCAAGTACCTGCGCCGTGATACGCAGCTGATTCGCTCGCTAATAGCTCTTCACGGCCCACTAAACCTTGCGCATATTGCTCGCGCACTTTTGATTTCGCAGTGTTATCTAAACCGGTGCTCATTGGGCCTGCTGGCACAAATACGCATGGTAAATGCCCAAACTGTAGTGCACCAATCAGTAAACCTGGCGCAATTTTATCGCACACGCCGAGCAATAAAGCGGCATCAAATACATCGTGCGACAAGCTTACAGCGGTACTCATGGCAATGGTATCGCGGCTAAATAGCGACAACTCCATACCCGGCTCGCCTTGTGTAATACCGTCACACATGGCTGGAACGCCGCCTGCAACCTGCACAGTAGCACCGTATTTACGCGCTTCTTGGCGGATAAACTCAGGGTAGGTTTCGTAGGGCTGATGTGCTGATAGCATATCGTTATAAGCGGTAATAATGCCGATGTGCGGTGCTTTTTCAGCGACTACTCGCAATTTATCATTGGCTGGCATGGCGGCAAATGCGTGTGCTACGTTAGCACAACCCATACGGTCTTGCCCTTTAGGGCGTTTAATCATCGCGTCCACACGAGCCAAATAGGCTTTACGTGTAGGGGCGCTGCGTTCCCGAATGCGCTCGGTGACTTCGTTTAAAATTTGTCTCATATCCTCACCAGCATTTACTGCGTCTTATTTTTATTAGACGATTTTTAATTAAATTTATTTAATATTTTGAACTTAAGTCGTATTGACTCCAGCCTAGCTTGATTATCTTAAAAGCATGGCTTATCGTCAATTCAAATTTACTACCAGTGTATAACCAAAACTCAATTAGCAACATCACTGGATTAAACTTTTGTGACCAAAATATCTTCCATCATCAAATATTCCAAATCACAGCCATAAAACATATTCAGCGCATCGGTTGGCGAGCAAATCATTGGCTCACCACGGCGATTAAGCGAAGTGTTTAGCACAACAGGAATGCCACGCAGTTTTTCTAGATGTTGAATGAGCTCGTAATAGCGCGGATTTGTGGCAAACGTGACCACTTGCGCACGCGCGGTGCCATCTTCATGTACAACTTCTGGAATGCGTGATTTCCAAGATTCCGCCACATCAAACGTAAACGTCATATAAGGCGCAGGGTGAGCAGTTTGCAAAATACTTTCAGCAGCAGTGTCTAACATGCTCGGACAAAATGGCCGCCAGCGTTCACGGTATTTAATTTGCGCGTTAATGCGATCAGCCACACCAGGAAAGCTTGGGTCGCCCAAAATGCTGCGGCAACCGAGTGAGCGTGGGCCAAACTCCATGCGGCCTTGAAGCCATGCCAATGGATTACCCGTAGCTAACAATTCAGCTGCTTTTTGCGGGAAGTTTTCAACGCGTGTGAATACTGGCTTTTTAGGGTGCGCAACGCAAGCTGCAATACATTCATCACTACTAAATGCTGGGCCCCAGTATGCGTGTTCCATTTTTTGAATAGTATCACCAGCTTGATTTGCCGCAAAAGTGGCTGCACCTAAACTGGTGCCATTGTCGCCAGATGCCGGCTGTACAAATAGCTCTTTCACATGCGGCATAGCAATAATGCGTTGATTCAATTTCACATTAAGCGCAACGCCACCAGCCATGGCGATTTTGCCTGTTTCTTTGATAATATCGCCCAAATAATAATCAATCATTTTGAGCGCAACGTCTTCTAATAGCTTTTGAATTGAAGCTGCGTAATGAATATATGGGTCATCAATTTCGTCACCGCTACGTTTAGGGCCAAGCCATTCCACGAGTTCAGGCGTGAAATAGTAACCTTTACCGTTTTCTTTATAACGGCGTAAACCAACCACGTTCACCAGCTTGGTATCAATCGTTAATTCGCCATTTTCAAAGGTCGCTAAGCGGCTTAAATCGTACTTGCTCGCATCGCCATACGGCGCCATGCCCATGACTTTAAATTCGCCATCGAGCATTTCAAAACCTAAATATTCGGTAATTGCGCCATACATGCCACCTAAAGAATCTGGGTCGTAAAACTCTTTAATCTTATGAATAACGCCATTTTCGCCGTAACCAAAGAAGGTGGTAGCGTATTCACCTTTGCCATCAATGCCGACAATCGCCGTTTTTTCTTTAAAGCCGCTTAAGTGATATGCGCTTGAAGCATGTGCTAAATGGTGTTCAACAGGTACGAATTTAGCTTTTGATAAGCCTAAATCTGCCATCAATTTGAGTGATTTATCACGGTTACGTCTAAAGCGGCGGTTACCATTAAAAAGTGCGTCTAAGGCACGATCAGGTGCGTACCAATGGCGCTTAGCATAGTGCCAGCGCGCGTTGGTGGATAGTGGAATTTCAGCGTAAGGAAACGCGACGATATCGACATCTTCTGCTTTGATACCTGCTTGTTTTAAACAAAACTTTGCTGCCTCATAGGGAAATTTATTTTTAGCGTGTTTATCACGCAAAAAACGCTCTTCTTCTGCCGCTGCGATAATTTTGCCATCTACTAAAATAGCGGCTGATGCGTCATGCCCCAACGCCCCGCTCAAGCCTAATACAATCATGCGAATAATCTCTTAACGTGTTTTATGATATTTTACTGGGTTTACGTGATTCCAGCTAATTGCAAAATGCCGTCTTCATCATCGTAGTGCAAAATAAAGGCTTTTATCAAAAGCGCTGTGATTTCAGAGTCACTCGTCCAATTACGCATAAAACGCTTTAAATCGCGCACGTGTCTGCGCTGAAACACCCAACCTAAAGTGTGACTTTGCATCGCATCTAAGTCAATGAGCACGGGTTTTAAACCAACAATTTTGATGTTAGTAGCTTTAGTGTCGCTGTGTGAAATCTTTAACAAATACAGCTTGTAAAAAAGCGCAGCTACTTCTCTTGCAACCACCTCTTTTTCTGGCAAATCACAGCTCGCCAAAAACGTTGCAATATCAGGCGCGTCACAATATTCACTTAAAAAATACGCGCGGCGCTTAAACCAGCCGCGGCGTTCTTCTAATAGTGCAAGCGGCTTGGGTGTCGCGATATTGAGAATATGCAAGCGATACGCATTTGCCCAAGATTTAGCCGCACGGCTTTGGCGTAGTGCCAGCTTTACGCTGTGCCAACAATTTTTGATGTTGTAGCGCTTAATAACCAGCTGATGCGCACCAATTTGCGCTAAACCAACCGTACAGGTATTACCATTTTTGATATTTTTTGCAGCATTATTTAACAATTCATCTAGCAAACCCGCACTGATATTTTCTGCTAAAAAATCGCGTGAAACTGCTAAAAATTGTGAGCCTGTCTGGTCGACTTTTACATCTGTACAGTTTCTAAAAACTTTATAATCAGCATAATTCGAAGCAACTTGACGACGAATTTTTTGTGTATACATCCATACATCTGCCGACTCAAATAATGAGTATTTGCGGCCTTGCACCTCACAATAGACAGCATACAACGCGTCTATCCAGTGATCATCCAATACATCCATTTTTGAAAATAGCGTGGCTAAGTTTTTTAAACTTTTGCGCGGCTTAAAAACAGGTGAAAGCGGACGAATACCATCGCCATCTAGTGTATAAACCGTTGTATTTTTCACCAAAAAATTTTTAAAATACAGATCAGTTTGAATTAAGCCTGCTTGATGGTGGCTAGCCACAGCGCGTGTGAGCTGTTGCATGAGCGTATAACGCAGTTGGTAGGTTTCACTATTTTCGGCTTGGCGAAAACTTGCATATGCTACTTCTGCATTTTCAGCCTCAATTGCCTCATAACACAACACCCGCCCAGTGCCATCTTGCAACATGGCGTCTAAAATCAAGTTTGGGGTAACAATATTTGCGCTAGCTAGTTGCGTAAATCCTGCTTTATCGCGGCTTGCGTATCTTGCGAAATTTGCGCCAGTAAATACCTTTGCATATACCAATTTTTCGTTGAGTAGCGCTTGATAAACGCGTCTTTTAGCCACTACCTCACGTACTAGCTTTATGCATTGCAACGATATGTTGTTCTCAAGCGTGAGCTTAATATTTCCAAGCGCCAACTTTGACATTATTTTTGTGGAAATTTAAGCATTAAGCTCAGCGCTGCATCACGCGCAGCTTGTACGCTGATATCAGCCATGGTATTTGCTTTAATAATGTGATGTTGCTCGCGCACTGGGTAAGGCCCTGCAAGCACGGCATCTGTTGGGCCATAAAGCCCAACAATCGGCACTGTGGATGCTGACGCGATATGAAAAACGCCACAATCATGCGCAATAAATAAGCTTAGGCTAGCCATTAAATCAAACAAATCTTTAGCGCTTGTTTTACTCACTAAATTGATAGTATTTGACACGTTTTTTTCAAATTTTTTCGCTAAAAATCGTTCGTTTTTAGTGCCTGTAATAATAATACGAACATTTGGATTTGCAAGCATCAGCGCTTGCCCCAGTGCAATATAGCGCTCTACAGGCCAGAGTCTTGCGTCGTTTGCGCGATCTTTGTAAAAGAATTTCCAGCCATGTAATAACGTTGTACCGCAGCCCAAATGTATACAAACTAATTGCTGATTAGGCGCTATATCATATTGCGCCAGCCCTAAATATGGTGTTTGTATGCCATTACCAATCACATAATGGCGATCACTATCTGTGACTGGCTGGCCTACTAATCCCGACATATATTGTAATTGTTGCTCACCACGCGCAAGGCCATCTCTATAATTTGGAATGGTAATAAATGGTGTTTGATAACCTTTAATATCCCGGTGAAAGCGCTGCCCTAAACAAACAACTTTGCTGTAATTTTTCGCGATTTTGTCAAACGCTTTTGCACCGCGCAACACATAGAGCTGGTTAATATCAGGGCTATCTTGAAACACCTCAGCAGATAAATCATTGAGCGCGATTAGATCGATTTTGGAATTTGGTAAATGCTTACGCAAAAAACGTATGGCTGGCGTGCAAAAAATATTATTACCAGTGCTACTAGAGGCGAGCAATAAAATGGTGTCGCTAGCTTGTAAATAAGGTGTGTTTAAGGTCATATTTTTAATGTATACAAAGACGTTTCAATTAAACGTTTTAACAAATGCTTTTTTGCATGATAAACCATAAAACGCGATAGCGAAAATTGAGCGGCTGATTATCTATATCAAGCCCATAATAAGCTTTAAAAAAAGTGAGCTGATCAAAACCAGCTATTTCAGACGTGCGTTTAAATAAGGTGCAAATATCTGAAAATCCGCGAATACGTGGCAAGGCAGTAAAGCGAGACTTTTCAAAGTCTATCATTGCAACTTCAAAATTTTCGGCCGTTTTTTTTATAAAAATATGTTTTGGGTAAAGCGATCTATGCTGAATACCCGATTGGTGTAGGCGGCTAATAGCCCGGCCAATTGAAACGGTCAGCGCCTGGCTCATCGGCTGTGTCTTACAATAATCTTCAAAAGATTCATAGCCACTGAGTGCCTTCATCATCAGCACAGCGTCTATTTTTCCTGAGTTTATTTGCTCGCCAAACATAATGAGCTCTGGCGCATTCACCTTATTTTTTTGCAAATGCTGCAATATTTGAAACTCACGGCGCAGGGTAGATTCGCCCTGAATCGGCTTTAACCATGTGCGCCGCGCATGATGATGCTGACGCTTTAAAAACACAAACTCTTCACTTAGCAGAAGCTTGCACACGCCGCTCCAGCCGTTACGCTTATGGTTTGGTGGCTCAAACCAATCAGCCTGCAAAGCCCAAACTTTAGCAAAAGTATTGAGCTGATGGTGGTTTAATAAATACTCATAGGTGCTAGTGATAAAGATTGACATGCTTAAATTATTTTAACGCTGCGCGCTCGTTGGCTAATTTTTTCTGAAACTTAGCTCCGTGAAACTTAGCGTAAAGGCTGCTTGCGCGCATTTGCACTTTTTGCCAAAAAGTTTTGTTTTGTTGGGTGTAAAAGTGTTTGAATCGTAAATAGTCACGTGGGCTTAAACCAATATCTAAGCTTGAAAAATACAAAGCTGCGATGTCTTTTAATTTTTCTGCTTGGCTGGCTTTTTTCATGCGGTGCAAATCAATTAAATAAAATTGTATTTGACCTAATGTTAGCAAACGGCGGTCAAGGCAAAAATGACAGAGATAGAAATCACGATGGCAGAGATCATTTTCATGTAGTTTATTGGCAATTTGCGCAACACTTGTGATTAACTGACGTTTAAACTGTGGTGTGGGTGGGTTATTTTTCCACTCTAGGCATAAATCTTCTAGCGAAATAATATCGCCTAAATCTTCAGTTATTACAAACGATTTGATTTGTGCTGGGTTAGTGCCATTTACACCATAAGCAACTAGCGGCGTGGTTGCTATGCCTATTTCGGCTAAGCGTTTAATGGCTTTAACTTCTGTTAGCGCATCTAAAATTGGCAGTTTAAAACTTAGTAAATTTTTAAATATCTCAGCCCAACCCACACCAAAATGTTGCTTAACAAAAAGACTGTTACCCGCTAGCTGTACACGTATGGTTTTGCGCCCAGCAACGTGCCGAAATACTTCACCTTGCAACTGCATCACTTGCGTAAAAGCATCACCTTTTGGCAAAGCATTTTTTATGTCCGCAGGTATCAACAATTGCTTCATGGGAGTAACTGCCCTTGAGATTTTTGTTTAGTCTGAGATTTTTGTTTAGCAAAGGTTTCTAGCAAGTCTAGCTCTTGCGTTTGCGAAAAATTTTTGTGAAGCGCTGCGGTGTAATGTGTGGCATTTTGTTGCCAATTACCATCCAAGTTTTCCAGCATATTTTGCAGTGCAGTATTGCAATCAGCTTGATTAAAAGGCTCATGTAGCACCATGCCTGCTTGGGCTTTTGCTACATGTTCTGCGTAACCGCAAACGCCAGAAACCAGCACTGGCAAACCTGCTGTAAGCGCCTCAATAATGACAATGCCAGCCAATTCAGAGCGCGCAACATGCACCAGCATATCTGCACCTTTCATCAGCTCGGCAATATCTGCGCGGCCATCTTCGATAATGACACGGCTGGCAACGCCCTGTTTTTTAGCAAATGCGGCCATTGCCTGAGGCTCATCTTCGCCCACTCCCAATAGCCATGTATTGCTTTTAATATCAGCTGGCAAGTTTGCTAGCGCCTCAATGGCGCGGTCTAGCCCCTTACGCACAAATGCAGAGCCCACCATTAGTATCACCTTAGCATGAGCGGGCAACCGAAACTCTTGACGCAATTGCGCGCGTGCAGCTGCATGATCAATTACTGCCAAGCGTAAAAAAGGTATGCTTGGGCTTAGTACATGAAAACGCGAAGCTGGTGTTTGATACCAGCGCTGATACGTTTGAATATCTCGACTTGAAAGCATGAGCAATTGACAATGACTCAGTGCACCAAAAACAGCTGTCTCGCATTGTTTAAAAAAGCGGTAGCGCCCTGTTAATTTGTGCCACCAAGCACGCTGATACGCTTTATCAATATAACAGGGGTCTGCTACATAGTGCACATCTAAACCTGCCATGCGGTTAAAGCCAACGATTAAATCGTACGATTTTTGCGCTACAGCTTGGCGCATATTGGTAATCAAATTAGCATGCCGCTGATGATTAAAGCGCCCGTGTGTGGGCAATATTTTTACATGGATATTCGGCAAAGTCGGCATTTCACCGCGCCAACTACCTGTAAAAATAGTCACTTCATGATGATTTTCGGCACAGTCTTGTGCAATGCGCAGCATGTCGCGCTGCACACCACCGAATGGAAACACCTTAAAAATGAGAAATGCAAAATGCAAAATAACGCTTTGACATGGATAAAACTAAATTGTATGCGAAAATCACGATTATGCAGCGTATTCTCATCATCAAAACGTCGTCATTGGGCGATGTTATACACAATTTACCCGTTATTTCGGATATCAAACGTCATTATCCTCATGTCATCATTGATTGGATTGTTGAAGAGAGCTTTGCAGATATTCCACGCTTGCATGCTGGTGTTAATACCGTGATTACGGTGGCAGTAAGGCGCTGGCGTAAAGCACTATTTAAGCGAGATACTTGGGCTGAAATAGCGCAATTCAAAGCCAATATTCAAGCACAAAAATACGATTTAATCATCGATACACAAGGTTTAATAAAAAGTAGTGCAATGTCATTATTAGCCAATGGCGTAACGCATGGTTATGATAAACAATCTATCCGTGAGCCGTTCGCGAGCCGATTTTATAAAATCAAACATAGCGTTTCAAGACGTTTGCACGCCGTTGAGCGTAACCGTTTATTAGTCGCACACAGCTTACATTTTAAGCTAGACAATTTAGCGCTTGACTATGGCCTAGTTCACAGTGAACTAGGCCATAGCGGGCAAGTTCATAATGTGCTTGCACCAAGTGCTAGCTCAGCTGATCGTACAAGAACGGTCAATAATACAGATTTAAACTTGAATATCAGCACTAGTAAAATTGATGGCGTTAGCCTACCAAAACGCTTTGTAATGGGTTTACATGGCACGAGCCGCGATAGTAAATTGTGGCCCACAGCAAGCTGGGTTGCGCTTGCTGAGTTGTTAGCATTACAAGACTTTAGTTTGATTTTACCTTGGGGCAATTTAGCAGAAAAAATCCGCGCAGAGGCTATTGCCGCGCTAGCTAGGCAAGTCATCGTTTTGCCACAGTTATCGATTCAGTCACTCGCAGCTGTTATGTACCAAGCTAGCGCTGCGATTGGCGTGGATACTGGCTTAGCGCACTTAGCCGTTGCACTAAATAAGCCAACTGTAGCAATTTACGTAGATACTAATCCGCAATTAACAGGGCTTTACGGCAACGCCCATACGGCTATCAATTTAGGCGGAAACCTTAAAAAAATGCACATTGAAATGCCAACTCCAGCGCAAGTAATGCAAAATTTACAAGTCGTTTTAAGCTAATGACATAAAAACCATGAAAAATCTCATCCATCAGCTTTTAGTCATTACACTCAGAATACTCGCTCATCTACCACTCATTGTGTCACATGGTATTGGCGCTTTGCTGGGTCTTTTAAATTATTTTCTCAACCAAAAATCGCGCAAACATGCCCGTTTAAATGTAACGCAAAGTGGTTTAGTTGCGCCTAAAAATCTTAATAAAATGTTGATTAAAAATGCCATTGAAAACGGCAAAGGCCTAATGGAAACACTCAGTTTATGGCTCAAACCGTATCCAGTAGTATTGTCTTATGTGCGCGGCGTTACAGGTTTAGAAGCGGTTAATACAGCGCTTAAAAAAAATAAAGGTGTTATTTTTCTCACCCCACATTTGGGTTGTTTTGAAATCACTTCACTTTATTATGGTTCGCACAATCCAATTACAGTGCTTTATCGCCCACCTAGGCAAGCATGGTTATTGCCTTTGTTAGTGAGCGGGCGTGAACGTGGCAATATCAAGCTAGCACCCGCTAATATGCAAGGTGTACGCGAGTTACTCGGCGCACTTAAACGTAATGAAGCCATTGGTATTTTGCCCGATCAAACACCCGCCGAGGGTGAAGGTGAATGGGCCGATTTTTTTGGCAAACCCGCCTACACCATGACACTTGCCTCAAAGCTAGCCAGTAAAACGGGTGCGGCTATTTTTATGGCTTATGGCGAAAGACTCAGTTGGGGGCGCGGTTACCATTTTCATATTAAACCAGTGGAAAACACTTTAATACACAACGTTCAAGGTTTGAATCACGCGATTGAAACGCAAATTGCTGAAAAGCCAAGCCAGTATTTATGGGCGTATCCACGCTACAAAACGCGGCAATTTAACCGCGAAAAACTCACCACTTTTGAAGCAAACAAACACTCTCAACAATAATCCACATTAAATATGTGGATTTAACAAAATTTTCACTTGAAATACCAAACACAAGCCCAATTTGCCCACTATCGCATTTAGATTTTGAGAAAGAAACCATGCAAGAACCACAAGATAATTTAGAAATACCAGCAGAAGAAGTTCAAGAAGACCTGCAAGACGCAGGCGCTGCAGGCTCATTAGATGCGCGTTTTGGCGAATTAGAATCGCAACTAGCAGAAGCTAAAGCAGCCGTTTTATACGTTAAAGCTGAGGGTGAGAATATTCGCCGTCGCGCCGCTGACGATATTGATAAAGCACGTAAATTTGCTTTAGAAAAATTTTCAAATGAGCTACTAGCTGTGAAAGATAGCCTAGACGCAGCCGCATTGATTGAAGCCACTGACGTGCAAAGCTACAAAGACGGCGTACAAATTACCGTGAAGCAGTTATCAAGCGTATTTGAGAAATTCAATATTGCAGAAATTAACCCACTGGGCGAGAAATTTGACCCGAACAAACATCAAGCGATTTCGATGCTAGAAAATAGCGGTGAACCAAACACCGTCACGAGCGTATTGCAAAAAGGCTATACGCTAAATGAGCGCGTATTGCGCCCTGCTTTGGTCATGGTTGCAAAGTAAAAAATAGTAACCTTAGTAAATTTAAGGCTATTGAAAATGTAAAAACAAACCTCACTTTAACTATGAGTTGATTTGAAACGATTGAATTAAAAAGGAAATAAGTAACATGGGTAAAATTATTGGTATTGACTTAGGTACAACAAACTCTTGCGTTGCCGTGATGGAAGGCGGCAAGCCGCGCGTGATTGAAAACGCAGAAGGTACACGCACAACGCCATCTATCATCGCTTATCAAGAAGATGGCGAAATTTTAGCGGGCGCACCAGCTAAACGCCAAGCGGTAACAAACCCAAAAAATACGCTTTACGCAGTTAAGCGATTAATCGGCCGCCGTTTTGAAGAAAAAGAAGTGCAAAAAGACATCAAATTGATGCCTTACACCATCGCAAAAGCGGATAACGGCGATGCTTGGGTAGAGATTCGTGGCGTAAAAATGGCACCACCACAAATTTCAGCTGAAGTTTTACGCAAAATGAAAAAAACTGCTGAAGATTACTTGGGTGAAGAAGTAACTGAGGCCGTGATTACTGTGCCTGCTTACTTTAACGACTCACAACGCCAAGCCACTAAAGACGCTGGTCGTATTGCTGGTTTAGATGTTAAACGCATTATTAACGAGCCAACTGCGGCTGCATTAGCGTTTGGTTTAGACAAACAAGAAGGCGATCGCAAGATTGCTGTGTATGACTTAGGCGGTGGTACATTTGACGTTTCAATCATTGAAATTTCAAGCATTGATGGCGAACATCAGTTTGAAGTTTTAAGCACAAATGGCGACACATTCCTTGGTGGTGAAGACTTTGATAACCGTTTAATCGACTTCTTGGCTGACGAGTTCAAAAAAGAAAACAACGGCTTAGATTTGCGTAACGATTTATTAGCCAAACAACGTTTAAAAGAAGCGGCTGAAAAAGCGAAAATTGAGCTTTCAGGTGCAACACAAACTGAAGTGAATTTACCATACATCACAGCTGACGCAACAGGCCCTAAACATTTAGTGGTGAAAATCACGCGTTCTAAACTTGAGTCACTTGTTGAAGATTTAATTGAACGCACTATGGCACCTTGCCGCACTGCAATTAAAGATGCAGGCGTAAAAATTGAAGATATTACGGACGTTATTTTAGTTGGCGGCCAAAGCCGTATGCCTAAAGTACAAGAAAAAGTAAAAGAGATTTTCGGTAAAGAGCCACGTAAAGACGTGAACCCTGATGAAGCCGTAGCTGTAGGTGCAGCAATTCAAGGCGGTGTGTTGCAAGGCGACGTTAAAGATGTGCTGTTATTAGACGTAACGCCACTAAGCTTAGGTATTGAAACCTTGGGCGGCGTGATGACTAAAGTGATCAAGAAAAATACGACGATTCCTACCAAGGCATCACAAACGTTTTCAACAGCTGATGACAACCAAAATGCTGTAACGATTCAAGTGTTGCAAGGTGAGCGTGAAGTTGCGGCTGCCAACAAATCACTAGGCCAATTCAATTTAAGCGATATTCCACCAGCACCACGTGGTATGCCGCAAATTGAAGTAACTTTTGACATTGATGCCAACGGTATTTTGCACGTTTCTGCTAAAGACAAAGCAACTGGTAAAGAAAATAAAATTACCATTAAAGCAAACTCTGGTTTGTCAGAAGCTGAAATTCAGCAAATGGAAGAAGACGCAATTAAATATGCGGATGAAGACAAGAAATACCGCGAATTAGTGGATGCACGTAATGCAGCTGATGGCATGGTTCACTCTGTGAAAAAATCATTGTCTGAGCATGGCGATAAGTTAGATGAAGCTGAAAAATCAGCCATTGAAACTGCGTTGAAAGACGTAGAAGATGTGTTGCAATCTGATGATAAAGACGCAATTGAAGCGAAAACCAACACGCTAATGGAAGCTTCGCAAAAGTTGGGTGAAAAAGTTTATGCTGAGCAACAAGCAGCAGCCAACACGCAAAGTGCTGAGCCTCAAGGTGAAAAAACCGTAGAGGGTGATGTAATGGATGCTGAGTTTGAAGAAGTGAAGAAAGACTAAAACAGTCTTTAGTAGATAGCCATTAGTCGTTAGTGTTGCAGTTTGGCACTAACGATTTTTTGCGTTTAAACTATCTACTACCAGCTTAACCTAACGACTACACACTAACGACAGACGACTAAAAACCATGGCTACCAAAAAAGACTATTATGAAACCCTAGGCATTGCAAAATCTGCCAGTGAAGATGAAATCAAAAAAGCCTATAAAAAACTGGCGATGAAGTATCACCCAGACCGCAATCCAGATGACCCGAAAAAAGCAGAAGAGGCTTTTAAAACGGTGCAAGAAGCTTACGCGATTTTGTCAGACGACCAGAAACGCGCTGCCTATGATCAATATGGCCATGCCGCGTTTGAACAAGGTGGCGGTGGCGGTGCAGGGTTTGGCGGAGGTGCTGGCTTTGGCGATGCGTTTGGTGATATTTTTGGCGATATTTTTGGTGGTGGCCGCCAAGGTGGGCAACGCAACAACGTGTATCGCGGCGCAGATTTGCGCTACAACATGGAAATTTCGCTTGAAGATGCCGCGAAAGGCTCTGAAACCAAAATTCGTATTCCTACCATGTCTGAGTGCGACACGTGTCACGGATCTGGTGCAAAAACTGGCAAGTCGCCCGTTACTTGCACAACCTGTAACGGTCATGGTCAAGTGCGCATGCAGCAGGGCTTTTTTTCGGTACAGCAAACCTGCCCTAAATGCTCAGGCTCTGGCAAAATCATTAAAGAAGACGACAAATGTGGGTCTTGCCACGGTGCTGGGCGCGTTAAACAAAATAAAACGCTCTCAGTCAAAATACCAGCTGGTGTGGATGAAGGCGATAGAATTCGCCTAACTGGCGAAGGCGAAGCTGGCGTAAACGGTGGGCCAACGGGTGATTTATATGTGGTTATTCACTTAAAAGAACACGAAATTTTCCAACGTGATGGCGGTAATTTGCATTGTGAAATGCCAATTAGCTTCACTACAGCAGCATTAGGTGGCGAGATTGAAGTGCCAACTTTGGGTGGCTCTGCCAAAATGAAAATACCAGCGGAAACCCAAACAGGTGGTGTATTTAGGCTGCGTGGTAAAGGTATTAAGCCACTTCGCCAATCTGACCATGGCGACTTAATGGTGCATGTCGTAGTTGAAACGCCAGTAAAACTGACTGAACACCAGAAAAAATTGCTGAAAGAGTTTGAAGCCAGCACGCAGGGTGATGCTGAAAAACATAGCCCTAAAAACAAAAGCTGGGTTGATAAAGCCAAAGCTTTTTTTGAGTAATGGCTTTATCAATACTGCAAATAAATTGTAGATTTAAATAATAAAAAAGCGCACCAAGTGCGCTTTTTTATCGAAAACCAATTGGCGAACTAAGTACGCCAAGGGTGTTTAGGCATATCGCAAACGCCTGCAACATCTACGCCCGCTTGTGCAACAATGTGGTCGTTCTCAACTGAATCACCACTCACGCCAATTGCACCTACTAGTATGCCCTCATTATCTACAATAGGCAGACCACCAGGAAATGTAATTAAGCCATCATTAGAGTGCTCAATGCCATAAAGTGGCTGGCCAGGTAGTGAAAGCTTACCAATTTCACCTGATGGCATGGCAAAGTGACAGGCAGTTTTATCTTTTTTAATCGCAATATCAATACTAACAACCCAAGCATCATCCATGCGGTTAAAGCTTTTTAAGTTGCCACCAGAATCTAAAATAGCAATACACATTTTAACGCCAATTTCTTTCGACTTTTCTACTGCTTTATCTACAATCTGTTGTGCGAGCTCATAGCTTACGTGCATCTTATTCCCCTTAATGATTGTGCTAATTTGATTAGTTAGTGCAAAAATATAATAGCATATTGCTATATATTGATTAGTTGGTGTGCCGTAAATTGCTCAAGCAGATGATTACTGATGATTGTAGCCAGTCTAATTAGTTGGTGTATAGCAGATATTTTAAGTAGTGATGTTTCTGCTAAAATATTGTAAACCTTATTGAAACAATCAAGCATGCATTTATATCCCGTTGCTATCATCGAAAATTTTTATGAGAATCCAGATGCAATTCGCACATTTGCGTTAGCTCAGCAATATCAGTTTCTTAAAGATAAAAAAAATATCGGCTACGTATACCCTGGCGCTAGAACAAAAGAACTTGTTGAATTAGATGCAAAGTTATACGCTAAGATTATCGAAAAACTGGTTTCAGTTTTTCATAATACTGAGTATGACCACATGCGCTGGGCGATTTCTACCAACTTTCAAAGCGTTACTGAGGAATATAACGCTGGGGTTATCCACACCGACCACAATACTATTTTTGCGGCTGTTTTGTATTTATCACCTGATGCGCCACTGAACTCTGGTACTTCAATATTTAAGCCAAACGCTACATTTAACGCAGAAAAATATGAAGCTGCGCTGATTGCAAACGATGTGCGTTTTAGAGCGGGTGAAATTGCGATGGATACTAGCTATCACAGTATGTTTGATGAAATTGTGCGGGTGAATAATGTTTACAACACGCTAATATTGTATGAAGGCAGGCATTACCATGCTGCTAACCAGTTTTTTGGTAAAACTCTGCAAGACTCGCGGTTAGCCCAGGTATTTTTTGTAAATAAAATTGATGCACAAAAGCATAGCGTGTTTCCACTAAAACGGTCACAAGCCATTAAAGTTTGATTTAACTAGCCGCTTTAAACTAGCTAATCTGATTTTCTTATATTATAGACAACTAATTTTGAGCTTAGTCTAAGATTAAATAGTTATTATCTAATCAGTAATGCTTACGCTAAGCTTTTTAAAATAGCGTTTAATTCAGCAACGGTTTCTAGAAAATCATCATAACGCTTTGCTGCTTGTTCAGCTTCAGCCGTGCGCGCATACCAGTATTTACTATTCTATTCGTCACCTTCTATTTTGTGCAAAACAGCATGTAACCAATTAGCCTTGGCATCATCATAAGCTTGTGCTATTTGGTGTGATGCCGCCCAATCACCAGCTAGTGCGGCTTGTACCGCACTTTTTAAAGCTGGTTTATTCGTAACATTTATCATGTTAACTGATGTTTTTATCACCGCTATTTTTTAATTAAATGCGCTAGCTCTGCCAGACCAGCACCATCTGCATAAGCTAACTTAAAGCTTTCGCGTTGTTGCCAGCGCGTCCAGAAATAGTGTAGGTGCTCAAAGCGCTCATCCAGCGGGGTTTGTACGGGGCCAAACTTTGAAAACGCAATGGATGTGCATAAAGTGATATCGGCAAAGCTGGGCTGACTGCCGCCAATCAGCCATTCACGTCCATCTGATAGATGCTGGTTTACAAGGCTAGCGTGACTGAGCGCTTCTTTACGGCAATGCTCACCCCACTGAGGGTTGTTGGTAAGCTCAATCTTAGGACCTAAGCCTTGGTGGCTCACGTGGAACATTGTCGTAATACGGTATAAAATTTGTACCCAAATACGTGAATCCCACATACTGATTAGGCCTTGTTCTTTTGGCGTTTCACCAAATAGTTTACGCCCTTCAAATAGTTGATCTAAATACATGGCGATTGCTACTGATTCGCTCATATAACTACCGTCTGCTAATTGCATCGTAGGCGTTTCACCCCATGGATTCATTTTTAAATGTGGCCATTTACGCTGGTCGCCACCTGGTGCCATGTCATAAACAACTTCGTTAATGTGCGCTTGTATGCCTTTTTCGTATTGAAACAATCGCAAACGTTGCGGGTTAGGAAAAGCAGATGGCGAGGTATATACGGTTAAGGGTGTAGTCAATGGATGCTCCTGATCTTGTATTATTTAAGCTTACTTGTATGCGTATTTAATCATGTGGCAATTAACGGGGATATGCGATGCTACCTTTTTGAATAAACTCAATTTTGTAGCCATCAGGGTCTTCAATAAACGCGATGATGATCGTGCCATGCTTCATTGGCCCAGCCTCGCGAATCACCTTGCCACCAGCGGCCTTAACGGCTTCACAGGCTTTATAAGCGTCGTCTACCTCCAATGCCATGTGGCCGTAAGCTCCACCCATCTCGTAGCTAGTTTTGCCGTAGTTGTATGTGAGCTCAATGACAGAGTTGTCGTATTCGTTCCCATAGCCAACAAACGCCAAAGTAAACTCGCCATCAGGATAATCGTGCTGACGTATCAGCTTCATGCCTAGTACTTTAGTGTAAAACTGAATAGACTGGTCTAGGTTTCCGACCCTAAGCATCGTGTGTAAAATCCTCATACTGCTCTCCTCAAAATTGATGAATAATAATTAGGTATTACTGATTGATCATGACTGATTGATGATAACTAGTTGATGGTTACTAATCGATAATTTATTACCATTTACTGTTTGATAGCACTTGTTATTTGATAATACTTGGCCAGCAATTGTTCTGGCGACTCAACCACATTAGGGTTGAGCGGTATGCAGTCAATCGGGCACACAGCAACACATTGTGGTTGATCAAAATGACCCACGCACTCGGTACATAAATTCGGGTTGATTTCGTAAATATCCGCGCCTTGATAAATCGCGTTATTAGGGCACTCTGGCTCGCATACATCGCAATTGATGCATTCATCGGTAATCATTAGCGCCATGAGTGGCCTTAAACCTTGCCGATTTTAAGTTTAATCGCTTGCTCAATGCTGGGTGAAACGAACTGATCAATTTCACCACCTAATATCGCCACATCACGCACTAGCGTGGACGAAATAAACATAAATTGCTCCGCTGGTGTTAAAAATAGGGTTTCTAATTTTGGATACAGTTTGCGATTCATACCTGCTAACTGAAACTCATATTCAAAATCGGTGGCGGCGCGCAAACCGCGAATCACCATTTGCGCATCTTGTTCCTGTACAAACTTCATCAATAATCCGCTAAAACCCACCACTTTTACGTTTTTACAGTCAATTAATGCGCCCGCAGCAAGCGTCACACGTTCTTCGGTGCTGAACATTGTGCGCTTATTAGTGCTACCTGCTACCGCCACCACAACTTCGTCAAACAAGCCTGCCGCGCGACGCACAAGGTCTTCGTGGCCCACGGTGAGTGGGTCAAAAGTACCTGGATAAATAGCTTTTAAATGATGATGCATACGTTATTTTAAGCGATTATTTAACAAAAATGCTTAAACAAATGGAATCTCCAGTAAATTCAAGCCTAAGCAAATTGAATAAGATGATAATAAACCGCGCCCGCTTTGCCCGATCTTAGCACATTGAATTGAGCGTTTGAGGTGAGTGCATATTCCGCTTCAACGTAAACCAATGCTTGAGCTGTCAGATGGTTTTTAAAAATTGGCAATATTTTATCTAACCATTGTTGTTCATAAGGTGGATCGCAAAATACCACATCAAACAGCTGATGATTTTGTGCTAAAAACTGCAATGCATCGGTATTGAGCAGGCTAATATCTGCGCTTAATGCTATTTTGTTGATTTGCAGAGCTTTAAACGCTATAACTGATTTTTCAACAACGACAACACTTTTAGCATTGCGCGATTTAGCTTCAAAGCCCATCACGCCTGTGCCTGCAAATAAATCTAGGCAGTTTTTGCCTGTTAAATCTTGGCCTAGCCAATTAAAAAGCGTTTGGCGCACACGGTCTGGCGTGGGGCGTAAACCTTCAACTTGTGGGAACTTAATGATGCGGCTGCGCCAAACGCCCGCGTTAATGCGGACTTTGCCTTGAGGTGCTGACTTGCTTGTAGCTGACTTCTTGGCGGTTGATGATTTTTGCAAAATGATTGAACACGTTAAAACTAAAAACCGAATGTAGCATAAACTTAACACTACGTCATTGCGTGCCTGACACGGAATCCAGCGGCTTTAACGGCATTGGATTCCGATTTTCATCGGAATGACGGATAAGGTGAATTTTAAAGTAAATAGCGAAAAACTATGATGCAGCGCCACCCACAACTACAGTGACGAAATTCTCAAGTTTAAGACGACGGTTAAATGCGTCTTTCACTTGCGCTGCCGTTACTTTGGCGATGTTGGCATTAAATTCATCTAAATATCCCAGCGGTAACTTGTAAAAACCAATCACCCCTAAATAATCTAAAATTTTGGCGTTGCTATCAATACGCATGGGGAATCCGCCAATGATATTTTGCTTAGCTGCTTTTAATTCCACTTCAGTAATGCCATTTTGAATAAAAGTTTTGGTTGTTTCGCGTACTAATTTAAGCGCATCATTAGCTTGTTCTTTTTTAGTTTGCAAGCCGATTTGAAAGGCTCCACGGGCTGACATTGGCATAAAATAGCTGTAAACGCTGTAAACCAAGCCACGTTTTTCACGTACTTCTTCGGTTAAACGAGATACGAAACCGCCACCACCTAAAACATAATTCCCTACATATAAAGCATAAAAATCAGGGTCGCCACGCTTAACGCCAGGGTAGCCTAATAAAATATGCGCTTGGCTTGCAGGGTGGGCAATACGCGTTTCTAGTGGTTTAGTAGGGTTTGCGACGTCTATTGGTGCAGCTAATTTAGGTGCGCCAGTTAAGCCCTTGCTAATGTTATCGGCAATGGCAGAGGCTTGCGCACGCGTCATGTCGCCCATTAGCGCAATCACTGCGTTTTTAGCGCCGTAATTGGCAGTGTAAAACGCTTTTAAATCCGCTGCACTGATTTTTTCTACCGTTGCAATCTCACCGCTTTCGTCTAACCCATAAGGATGGCTACCGAAAATGGCCTGCCTAAACGCTTTGTCAGAAATACTTTCTGGTTGCGTTTCAGCTTCTTGCAAGCCTGCCAAAATACGTTGTTTTTCGCGCGCTAAAACATCTGCGGGAAAATCTGGTTTTTGTAAAATAGCGTTATAAATTGCTAATGCTTTAGCTTGCTCAGCTTGACTACTTAAGGTGCGTAACTTAAATGTAGCCATGTCGGCGTCAATACTGCCACCCATCTGCGCACCAATATCTGCCATTTGGTTAGATATTTGCTCTTCATTTAAACCACCTGCGCCTAACGTCATCAAGTAACGTGTAATGCCTGCAACACCAGATTTTTCAGCGGTGTCTTGTGCGCTACCTGCTCTAAAATTAGTGCTGATATCGATAATCGGTAAATCATGATTTTCAACAAAATAAACTTCTGCACCTGATGTAGTTTGCCAGTGCTGAATGTTTAAGGCAGCGTTTGCTTGAGTACTTAATAGGATGAAGCAAGTAATGAGTAGTTTTTTTAGCATATTTTTTACTTTTCAAATATTAGCGTGAATATAACCAGTTTACCCTCACCCTAGCCCTCTCCCTTAAAGGGCGAGGGAACGGATGATTTAATGAACGTGTGGTTTACCTTGAGGCTTAGCATTCGGGTCTATCGGTTGCGGGTCAAGCGTTGCAATTGTCATATTGTCTTTAACCAAATATTTTTTGGCAACTATCTGCACTTGCTCTGGTGTCACTAATTTAAGTTTAGCGGTGTAGCCATCAATAATGGTGTATGGAAAACCAATTGTTTCAACTTGACCAATTTGCATGGCTTGGCCAAACACAGAGTCACGCCCATAAACATCAGCTGAAATAATCTGTGCTTTAACGCGTTGTAATTCTTCAAGCGTTACACCATCGGTTTTAACCTTATCGATTTCTTGCAAAATACCAGCCTCTAATTGGGCAACTGTTTTGCCTTCGCTTGGTGTGCCACTTAGCTCAAAAAGGCCGTGCATACCGCGCGAAATATTGTCGTACCCACCACCCACATCTACAGCTAATTGCTGCTCACGAACCAAGTGTTGGTTTAATCTAGCTGAAGCATTACCATCTAACACGCCCGCTAAAATCTCTAACGCGTAAGGCTCCCAATCCGTTTCGACGTTTTTCAAAACAGGGGTATGAAAGCCCATTTGCAAGTAGGGTAACTTGCCAGGTGCTTTTACAACAATACGGCGCTCGCCATTTTGTTGCGGTTCAACTTGTGGTTTTCTGGCAGGTAATGCACGTGATTTCACTGGACCAAAATATTTTTGGGCAAGGGCTAACACTTCTTCAGCCTTTACATCACCTGCAACTACTAAAGTTGCGTTGTTTGGCGCATACCAGTTGTTGTACCATTCGCGCGCATCAGCGGCGGTCATATTTTCTAAATCATCCATCCAACCCACAATCGGGCGGCTGTAAGGGTGAGCGGTGTAAGCCGCCGCTTGAAACTGCTCGTTCACTTTTGATTGTGGCTTGTCTTCTGTACGCCAGCGGCGTTCTTCCATCACCACTTTAATTTCCTTGGCGAACTCTTCATCGGTAATCACCAAATTTGCCATACGGTCAGCCTCTAGCTCGAATGACAGTGGCAAATTGGATTTTTCAAGCTGTTGATAATAGCAAGTGTAATCCATACCCGTGAATGCGTTTTCACGCCCACCAGCAGCTGCAACCATACGCGAAAACTTGCCCGGCGCATGCAATTTTGTGCCTTTAAACATCATGTGTTCTAGCACGTGTGCCACACCAGTTTTACCGTTAACTTCATCTAATGCACCCGCGCGATACCATACTTGTGACACCACAACTGGTGCGCGATGATCTTCTTGCACGATGATTTTTAAGCCGTTTTCTAGTTTAAACTCTTTGACGACACTATTGGCTAAGCTATATTGGCTGCTTGCGAGCAATAATGAAAGTAGAATTAATTTTAATGATTTATTTTGTAAAAACACGTTTGAGTGACTCCAAATAGGGTGTTTCAAATTTTTATATGTAGCGCATGCATAATGACACGCGAACATCGTCGTTAGTTCGTGGCATAACTTTAGGATAACGACTAAAATAACAATCTATCAATTGTAAGACTTAAAGCGAATGTTTGATTTTTTCAAAAAAAATAAATCCCCAGAAACAACAGATCCCATCATTCCACCTGTTGTTGTAAACAATTCAACACAAGAAAAATCACCCGAATTATCATGGGCAGAACGCTTAAAAAGCGGTTTAAGCCGCACGCGCAATGCTTTTGGTAATCAAATAGCTGCGCTGTTTGGTGGCGGAAAAATTGATGCCGATGTATATGAAGAATTAGAAACCATCTTACTAACCTCTGACGTAGGTGTGGCCGCCACTGAGGCACTGCTTGAAGATATTAAACGCCGCGTAAAACGCGATAGTTTAGACGACACCACGCAATTAAAAGCAGCTCTCAAAGCGGCGATGCTGGATTTATTAAAACCGCTAGAAATACCATTAGTGCTAGACAAAAAGCCCTACGTCATTATGCTCTGCGGCGTGAATGGCGCAGGTAAAACCACCACCATAGGCAAGCTTGCCAATCTGTTTCAAACACAAGGTAAAAGTGTATTGATTGCCGCGGGCGATACATTCAGAGCTGCAGCACGTGAGCAATTACAAGCATGGGGTGAACGCAATAATGTGCATGTAGTCGCTAACGATAGCAGTGACGCAGCAGCCGTGATTTATGATGCAATCAACTCCGCCAAGGCAAAAAATATAGATGTGGTGCTGGCTGATACCGCAGGTCGCTTGCCGACGCAGCTTAATTTAATGGAAGAAATTAAAAAGGTGCAGCGGGTAATTGGCAAAGCATATGACGGCGCACCACATGAAATTTTATTAGTGCTCGACGCTAACACAGGACAAAATGCCATTAGCCAAGTAAAAGCATTTGATGATGCACTGGGTATAACAGGCTTAGTACTCAGCAAGCTAGATGGCACCGCTAAAGGCGGCGTGATTGCTGGCATCGCCAAAAGTCGGCCAATACCAATACGCTACATTGGTGTGGGCGAAAGCTTGGAGGATTTAAGGCCGTTTAATGCGAATGAATTTATTGAAGCGCTTTTTGAGTAAATTTAAAAAATGATTAAATTTGATAATGTTTCAAAACGCTACCCATCAAGCGACGAAATCTTAAAAAATGTCTCGTTTGAAATTGACACTGGTGAACTAGTTTACGTCACAGGTCACTCAGGTGCGGGCAAAAGTACTTTACTAAAACTCATCGCAGCGCTTGAACGCCCCACCAGCGGAACCGTACTGATTAACAATCAAAATGTGAGCAAACTCAAAGCCGCCGCCGTGCCATATTTACGCCGCAAATTTGGGCTGGTGTTTCAAGATCACAAATTATTATACGACCGTAATTGCTTTGAAAATGTCGCGTTACCGCTCTACATTAACGGCGTAACAGGTAATGAAGCAGCCAAGCGCGTGCGCGCAGCACTGGATAAAGTGGGTTTACTACATAAAGAAAAAGCCATGCCAATTACGCTATCTGGTGGTGAACAACAGCGCTTAGCCATCGCCAGAGCCGTTGTTAGCCGCCCAGCTATCTTGATTGCTGACGAGCCGACAGGTAATTTAGACGCGCAATACGCAAGCGACATCATGCGGATTTTTGACGCTTTCGGGCATGTGGGCGTCACTGTGATTATCGCCACGCATGACTTAAACAGTATACAAGCCAACAAAAAAATATTGCAATTGCAACATGGCTGTTTGAGCACAATCAACACTGAATTAGCACAACAGCTGCGCTCAACAACCAACTCTGAAACCATCTCAACAACTCACTCTACAACAACGCTAAGCTTATGAAAAACTGGCTCAATCAACATATTCAAGCTATCCATATCGTATTGCACAAAATGCGCATTAACCTGATGTCAACGCTGCTGATTTGCTTGGTGATGGGTGTTACACTGTGCCTACCAGGCTTGCTTTATATAGTTGTTAGTAATCTTAATGATATGGCTGGTGCGGTTAAGGCTGAGCCACAAATCAGCGTTTTTTTAAAGCTAGACGCTAGCTCAACACAAATTGCCGCAATAGATGAAGAGCTTGCTCAACATGCTGGTGTTTTAAGCCGTCGTTTTGTGAGCCGCACAGAAGCATGGCAAGAATTAAAAGCAAAATCACCAATCACTGAAGGCTTAAACGAGAATCCATTACCTGATGCCTATTTTGTGCAGCCAAAAGATGTATCCCCCACCGCTGTAGATGCGCTCAAGGCTGAGTTTCAAAGCTATCCCGGGGTTGAATTAGCGCAAATTGATGCCACATGGCTTAAGCGCTTACACGCATTACTGGGCATTTGTGAAAAAGCGATTTTGATTTTAAGTGCAATTTTAGGCTTTGCTATCATCGCCATTATTGGCAATACCATTCGCCTACAAATTGTCACTCAGCGCGAAGAAATAGAAGTCAGTAAATTGATTGGCGCTACCGACCGATTTATTAGACGCCCATTTTTATACGCTGGCACTGTTTATGGCGTTGGCGGGGGCATAGCGGCGCTTATTTTAATCAATATCATCGTGAGCTTATTTAATTTCTCAATCACAGATTTTGCAAAACTATATGCCAGCGACTACAAGCTCTCACTGCTGCCACTAAATATTCAGTTATTACTGATTTTATTTGCGCTTAGCTTAGGCCTCTTGGGCTCTTGGTTAGCCGTTAATCAAACCATGAAGAAATTTAATGCTTAACATTAAATACTGATAACTGAATATTCAAATTGGATTACTTATTTTTAATACCTAATATTTAAGCCGCTCATCAACAAACTCATAAATAAACCATCGTAACTATGCGCATGCTACAGGCGTACGCAGCGCTTATCATCCGTTTAATCAAAAGTTAATACCAAGTCAAAGCTACGCATTATCCAATATCGATTGGTCGTTTCAGGCCAAATAAGCTTACGTTTAGTCGCCCTCACTGCACGCTATTTAAGTGCGCATCCTTAATTAACGCCCTAATTATCTTTGCATTTAATTCGGGTAATATTAAAAAAGACTCTCGCATTAAATGATTAGATTTGACATATTGTCGCCGCCTACCAATGGCGATCATACGTTTAATAATAAGCCTCACAAAAATAGTTAATCTGATCAGAGGACCATAAGAAATGTTTAGCATCACTATAATAAAAATAAGATTTTTAGCGCTACTGGTAGTAATTTTATTCACAACTCTCACCACTCAACCAGTATTTGCGGTGGATATTTATCCAAACTTAAGCTTAAATGATGCAGTTGAAGTGGCGCTCAAAAACAATATCACGCAACGTATTTCGTTACAATCAGCAGCTATCGCCGAATCTCAATATCAAGAAGCGCTCTCAGCACGCTGGCCTACTATCAGCTTGCAAGCCAGCGCCACTCGAATGGATGAAGATCCTACATTCACCTACCCACCTAACAGTATTCCGCTAGGTGGGCTTGGGTTAGCATTAAGTACTGCACTAACCGCTTTATCAGGCGGCGTAATTCCACCAGGGCTTATTCCTTCTAGTGTGGACGTACCAAAACAAAAAATCAAACTACTTGACCGCGATACTGCAACCGCAACTTTGCAGATGATACTACCGCTCTACACGGGCGGTAAAATTACCAGTATTGTCAATCAAGCCAGTATTGGCAGAGAAATCGCACAAAAAGAATACGAACGCACAACGCTGCAAGTCGTACGTGATGTTAAGCGCTATTACTACGCAGTTAAGCTAACCTTAGGGCTAGCTCAGCTCGCCCACAACACCTTAGAAACATTGCAAGCCACACGTGACATGACTAAATCAATGGTTGAAAGTGGTAGTGGCACAGTTAATAAATTAGATTATCTCAAAATTGAAATGGCCGTCAATTATGCTAGATCGCTTGAAGGCGAGTTTTTAGCTAAAAATAAGGCTGCTACCGCCGCTTTAATTCAAACTATGGGAGTGCCATGGCATAGCGATATTCATATTGCAGAAGGTGACTATCCAAGTTTAAGCAGCCAGCCCGCGTTAGAGAGTTTGATTACGCAAGCACAACAATTTAACCCAGATATGGGCATTATAAAACTTGCAGTAAAAGTAGCTGACGAGCGTGTAAGCGAGGCTAAAAGTGCGTATTACCCACAAGTAGCATTTGCAGCCAATGCGCGACACATTGAAAGCGCCTACGATAGTGGCTTAGTTAATGAAGATAATAAAAACTCATGGACAATTGGCATAGTAATGAACATGCCAATATTAGACTTTGGCAAAAGCAGTCACCATGTCAATACTGCCAAGTTACAACGCAATCAATTAAATGAAACACAAATATTGGTTGAGCAAGGCTTAGCTGCACAAATCAAAAGCTTATTTATTGGACTAGAAGCCTCCAACCAACAAATAGCGCTATCAGAACAAACAATGTCTTTTGCACAAGATTACGAGCGCTTGAGTAACCAAGCATTTCAAATCGGCGCAGGTAAGCCAGAAGACATGATACAAGCCAGCATATACGCAGCCGTCATTGAAGGTGGCCTCATTAGAGCCAAACATGATAGCGCCACCAGCATGGCAGAAATTGAGTATTTCGTAGGCTCACAATTCAATCCTTATCAGTAAAGAATCTGAGCATACCCATACTTTTGTAACCAAATCTATTACACACACTAAATGCTGGCAGATAAAAATCAAAGTTATAACCATTTGAATATTACTACTTGTTCAACATAAGTCTAGCCTAGGCCTATTGAATAAAACCTATGGCTGCTCATTATCGTGAAAAAATGATGCATCACTATTTATTCGTTGTGCAAAAGTTAACTTAAAAGTACAAAGCTTTAAAAATAACGTAAGGGTTAAAGTGGACTTCAAAATATCCCGCAAAAAAACAATCATTTTTTTATTGTTTACTCTGCTTATTCTGACAAATTTAACTGTGCAAGCAGCAACTGAATACATCATAGGATTAACCACGCAAGGCATACGCTCAGCCACAGTTGAAGAGATAGAGTTAGGCTTTAATTATCAGCTACAAAGTATTGGTATCAATAAAGGCTACTCTATGAAAATAAAGGTGTATGCCAATACAGAGCAAATCGTAAAACTCATCACAGAGAAAAAAATTATCGGCTACTTTGGCTCAACAAAATTATTACTAGACAACGTAGAAAAATTCAACATGAACTTATTATTCACTCCAGTACTGAGTGAAAAAGTGATGCAACGCTATGTTTTGTTAGTTAGAAAAGATAGCGGAATTGACAATATCAGTAAGCTTCATAAGCTAAGCATAAGCTACTGTGCAGCAGACGAAGTAGGAGTCTTGTATTTGCAGAAATTACTCAGCGACAAAAAGCTAGGTGAAATTGATACATTCTTCAAAAAATTAGTTATTAAAAAAAATCCCAATCTCGATATTTCAGCCGTATTTTTTAAAGAAACTCAAGCAGCACTTGCACTTGAAGCGGACTTTACCGTGGCATCAGAGCTTAATCCCCAATTAAAACAACAATTAGTTATCATAGAAATCTCTCCTGAGTATATCAATAACTTAATCGCAATTTCTAATGATATTGATAAGCCTATGTCAAAGTCTGACATAGAAACTCATATAATGAATTTAGGTAACGCTGTACGCAGTAAAACCTTAATGCGCTCTTATAACTACGGATCGATGCGCAAAATCAAATCTGATGATTTGAATAGTGTTCGAGAATTAGTCAATAGCCTTAAAGAAAACAAGGTTAAACCACAGTGATTAAATCTTGGTTTTCTGGAATTTTTGGCTTTTTTTTCTCAAGAGCAAGTATCGCAATCGTTAGCTTTGCGTTTATTCTATTATTGATACTGCTACCATTTTTTAGAAGTCAGCTTTTAAACATGGTAGAAAATCAAGGACAAACTTTTGCTAATACCACAATTGCAGCAACCTCCAGCCACTTATATACAGAGTCCTACGGCGATACCTTAGAGTACGTTTTCAAGGTCTTAAAAGATACCAATAATATTCTTTTTGTAGTGGTAACAAAACAATCTGGCGATGAAATTGTTATTCAAAGAACAGTTTGGCAGCAAACCAAAAATCAGTACAAATTCAACCAAGAAGAGTTAAACCCTACAGGAAATAAACTCACTTATCTTAAAAATAATCCTATTTCTCACGCGGACTGTTTTGTTTATCACCAGATTGTGCGTATTGGCGGCGTTCGTTGGGGCACCATTTCTGTAGGTATGAGTGACGAACAATTTCAATCAATACTGAAACGTTATACTATTATTGTAGTAGTTGCCGCCACTGTGCTAGTTTTTATTTTGCTACTCATCTTTTATAGAAGCTCAAAAAAAATTAGATTACAACTTTTTCAACTCTCCGCCACTGCAAATCAGCTTCAAGCAGGTAATTTGGCGGCTCGCGCACCTAACGACTCTATGGGCGAAATCGGTACAGTTTCTGCGTCTATTAACGAAATGGCTAAAAATCTACAAATACAAACAGAAAGAATTAGGCAGCTGGCGCAAATTGTGGAGCAAACCAATGACGTTTTTATATTGTTCGATTTATCTTTAAACGTTATCTTTGTTAATAAAGCTGTCACAGAACTGCTAGGCTACTTACCTGCCGACTTAATTAACAACACACTGCAAGACTTCACCAGTGCAATTCATTTGAATTACCCTGATTTATTACGTGAATTAGACTTAATGTACAACTTACAGCATGTGCCGCCTTTACGCGACATGGTCATTAAAACAAAAGATAACGCATTAGTTGACGCAGAAATGCGCCTTGAAATTATTGAGAATTATCCAACCGCTGATCTCAGTTACTTAATGGTTTTATCAAACATTACGACACGTAAACAACTTGAGATTGAACTGCACCAATTAGCGTATTACGACAAACTAACGGACTTACCTAATCGTCGCTTATTCATGGATAGCCTGAGAAATACAATCGCGTCATGTAAACGTAACAAAAGATCTTTTGCGTTATTTTTTCTAGATTTAGATAACTTTAAATACATTAACGACACCTTAGGCCATGACGCTGGAGATGCATTTTTAGTGCAAATAGCTATCAGATTACGCGAGATATTTCGCAGTAACGATATTGTGGCGCGCCTTGGCGGCGATGAATTCACTATTATCATAGACGACTTGAAAGACTCACAATATAACGATATTGAAAATCTAGCTGAGAAATTAGTCGTCAGTTTGGCCTCAACACCGATTTCGATTCATAATCGATTTCTGTCCATCAGTACTAGCTTAGGTGTTGCTAAATATCCTGAGCATGGTAAAGACGAAATAACATTACTCAGAAACGCAGATACTGCGATGTATGCAGCTAAAAAATCTGGTAAAAGTCGTTATGCATTTTTTTCAGACGAAATGAATAGCTCGTTACGTTATCAAATGGATATTGAGCGTGATTTGAAGCAGGCTATTCAGAACAAAAACCAAATTAAATTGTATTATCAACCCATATTAAACTTGAGTACACACGAGCTAGTTGGCGTTGAAGCGCTCGCCAGATGGATACACCCTGAAAAAGGCATGTTGCCGCCTAGTGAATTTATTAAAATAGCAGAAAGCTCAGATTTAATTATTACATTGAGTGAATACTTGCTCAATATTGCCTTTAAACAAGCCAAAGTTTGGCAAGATGCACAGTTCCCTATGTATATTTCAGTAAATATTTCTGGTCGGCATTTTAGTCATAAAAACTTTATTAAGCGTCTAGTTCTTTTACTGAGCAAATATAACCTTGATGCGAACAAAATACAGTTGGAATTTACCGAAAGTATTATGCTCGATTCAGGGCAAGAAACCGTTGTTAAGTTCGATTTGCTGAAGGAAATTGGTTTTAAAATTGCCATCGATGACTTTGGTACAGGCTATTCGTCTTTAGGCTACATTCATCAACTGCCCATTGATGTACTAAAAATTGATAAATCTTTCGTCATTGGCATGTTAGAAAACAAAAAAACTCACGCAATCGTAACCGCAATCACGACATTATCTAATACCTTAGGCATTAAAACGATTGCTGAAGGTGTTGAATTACCAATACATGCTGAAAAACTCAAACACTATCATTGTGATTATGGCCAAGGTTACCTTTACGACGAAGCCTTGCCAATCACTGATTTTGAACAAAAATATATGGCTTTTCAAATTGAAGAAGACTTAAAAGTATGAGTGTTTAAAAGTTTTTTACTAAATACCAGCATTTAAAATATTATTGCTTGGAATATTAGTACTCAGCATATCAATACTTAGAATACTAAAACTTGCAACGCTAGCATTCACAACACCAGTGCTTAAAATACCAACGATTAGATGGTTGTAATTTCAACTTAATTTAATGCCTACTTTAGCACTTGTATTTTAATATTTGTATTTTGATACATGCGTAGTGCTAACAACTAGCAGTAGTGCTAACGACTAGCATTAGCTTTTTGTATGTAGTTTCAGCATTGCTTCTTCAAAAACGCCACGGCTTAATTCTGGTAGCACTAGCGCACTTTTATCAAGCGCTAACTCAATCTCACGCTGTTCATCTTTTAAGGGTGCGTTTAGTACATAATTCACCACGGCATTTTTGTCGCCCGGGTGGCTAATACCTAAGCGCAAGCGCCAATAATCTCGAGTGGCTAACTGGGCGTCTATGTCGCGTAAGCCGTTATGGCCGCCGTGGCCACCACCTATTTTTAGCTTAGCGCTACCTACAGGTAAATCTAGCTCATCATGCGCGACTAAAATATTAGCCGGTGCAATTTTATAAAAGCTAGCAATCGCCTTTACGGCACGGCCGCTGGCGTTCATAAAGGTGTTAGGTTTTAATAAATAAATATCTTGCCCGCTTAGTTTGGCAACATCACCAAAAAACTTACCTTCTAACTTAAATTTAGCGTTGTTTTGTGTTGCCAATAAATCGACGAACCAAAAGCCCGCATTGTGGCGCGTGCGCTCATATTGCGCGCCTACATTACCTAAACCGACGATGAGTTGAATACCGTTCATGAAAATCTCAGTCATTTCTAATTTGTCATACTGACAAAAAGTCGGTATCTAGTGCCTTTAAAGCCGCTAGTCCGCATCAAGTATGGAATGACACAAAATAAAAAACGCGCAGTGTTTGCACAATGCGCGTTTATTGTAACCTTAAAAACAACTAGTTATTATTGACTAGCTGTTTAAAAAATTAACTTATGCTGCTGGCGTATCTTCAGCTGCTGCTGCAACGCCACCGCGTGTTTTAGCAATTGAAGCAACGGCTGCGTCGTTGCCATGTGCTAATTGCACAAACTCAACGCCTTTGCCTAATTTTAATTCAGACAAGTGAATAGAGTGACCCATTTCAAGTTTTGCTAAATCCACTTCAATAAACTCTGGCAAGTCTTTTGCGAAGCAAGAAACATCAACCTCTGTTTGAATGTGTGCAACGATACCGCCGCCTACTTTTACGCCTGGTGCAATGTCAGCGTTTACAAAGTGCAATGGCACTTTAACGTGAATTTTTTCAGTAGCACTGACGCGTTGTAAGTCGATGTGTTGAATGGTGTTACGCACTGGGTGCATTTGGTAGTCACGCAATAAAACTGACTCTTTTTTACCATCTAAAATCAGTGTCAAAACAGACGCATGAAACGCTTCATGGCGGAACTGTAGGAACAATTCTTTATGTGCGAACTCTAGTGGAATAGCGTCTTTACCGCCACCATAAACAACTCCAGGTACTTTGTCAGCGCGACGAAGACGGCGGCTCGCACCCGTTCCCTTCAAAGCGCGTGATACCGCATTAATTTCAATTTGCATGTTAATACTCCAAAATTACATCAGCATTTAATTAGCTGATGTTTTAAAAAACTACACACCGCGACCAGTGTATAGGCTGTGCTGGTTTTTTAAAACCAACAAAAATTTAATAACTTATGGCAGGGGCTGCAGTGCTAGGCGCATGCTTTACAAAAAATCGCAGACAGCTCATTTAAGTGCGGCAAGATTTTTTTAAAAGTATGCAACGACGTAATGCGCCGCTGCAATATGTTATTTAATCCATGAATAATGAACTAACAGAGTCCTCATTACTAATTCTTCTGATTGTCTCAGCCAATAATTGGGCTGAACTCAATTGGCGAATTTTCTTACAACTTTTAGCTTCTTTTGAAAGCGGAATGGTATCCGTTACAACCAATTCATCTAACTTAGACTCGTTAATCCGTTCAACTGCTTTGCCTGACAATACAGCGTGTGTACAGTAAGAAAGCACTTTTTTAGCGCCTTGCTTTTTAAGTGCGGCGGCGGCTTCACACAGCGTATTGGCAGTGTCTACCATGTCATCCATAATCACACAGGTGCGGCCTTCAACGTCACCGATAATATTCATTACCTTAGCCACATTGGCTTTTGGACGGCGTTTATCGATAATCGCTAAATCTGAGTTTAACTGTTTGGCGCATGCTCTAGCACGCACCACACCGCCAACGTCAGGTGAAACCACTACTAAATTCTCGTATTTTTGTTTTAATAAATCATCTAGCAAAATGGGTGTTGCGTAAATATTATCTACTGGAATATCAAAGAAACCTTGAATTTGGTCTGAGTGTAAATCCATTGTCAACAAACGATTTACGCCAACGCTAGTGAGCATATTAGCAACCACTTTAGCAGTAATGGCCACACGCGCTGAGCGTGGGCGACGGTCTTGACGTGAGTAACCAAAATATGGAATTGCAGCAGTAATACGGCCAGCTGATGAGCGGCGTAGCGCGTCAACCATCACCATGATTTCCATTAAGCTGTCATTTGTTGGGTGGCAGGTTGATTGCAGCACAAATACATCTTTGCCACGCACATTTTCTAGCAACTCAATCATCACTTCGCCATCAGAAAAACGGCCAACGTCAGCGCTGCCTAGCTTAATACCAAGGTGTGCAACAACATCCGACGCAAGGTTCGGGTTGGCACTACCAGTAAAGACCATCATTTCGCCGTTGTTCATATTTTATAGTTGTAATAGCTCAAAACAGTATCATATCAAAAAATAAAAAAAGCGTGAATTTTTAGGTTCACGCTTTTCTATTTGCTCACTTTTAAAAATATTTTTAAAAGCCTAAATTTGGCTGAGGAGGAAGGACTCGAACCTTCGGATGCTGGGATCAAAACCCAGTGCCTTAACCAACTTGGCGACTCCCCAATTTAAGGGTACTGCTTTAATACAGGGCTTACACAGCTAGCGGATGATATTTTAAGCTACTTACAACAACGGCATTTTTCAGAGTGATGCCTATTTGATTTAGTTCAGCGCTAACTACAAATAATGCATGTTTCGCTGCTACTTCTGAATCAAACTCGGCAAATACTGTGCTGCCAGAACCACTCATTCTTGGTGTTGCTATTTTTGCTAGTGCGTTCAAACAACTATCTACTGCACTGTATTTTTTTCTGACTATATTTTCTAGCGTATTAGTAAATTCACCATTTACATAAACCGCTGAACAGTTAAGTGCTTCAGAAAAGTTGAGCATTGTCTTAGGATTTGTGTTTTTTGTCAATTGCTCACTTGCAAATATTTCGCGTGTTGGCACATTTATGTCCGGGGTAATCAACACATAGTACTTTTCAGGCAAATTTATAGCTTGAAACTGTTCACCAACGCCCTCAGCCCACGCATTTTGCCCATAAATAAAAAACGGCACATCTGCGCCCAGCTGCAAGCCTAGCGCTTGCAGTGTTTCGCGATTCAAACCGCATTGCCATAAATTATTGAGCGCCATCAGCACAGTGGCTGCGTCTGAACTACCGCCGCCCAAGCCGCCGCCCATCGGGATATGCTTTTCAACAACTATTTGAGCGCCTTGCTGGCTGTTAGTATGCGATTGTAGTAGCTTCGCTGCTCTCACGCACAAATCATCAGCTTCAAGCACGCCTTGCACGTGATTAACTCGGCTGATAGCCGGGTCGTTTGATACTTTCAAGTAAATTACATCACATAGATTGACCAAACAAAACACAGTTTGTAATAAATGATAGCCGTCAGCTCGCCGACCTACTACATGCAAAAATAAGTTAATCTTAGCTGGCGCTAAGTAACCCTTAAAACCCTTTAAAAGATAGTCTTTAGAAAGACTCTTATCTGCAGTCGTTTCTAATAAAAGCTGATTTGCTAAAGCAGTGTTTAAAACAGAGTTTTTTTGCATTATGGTGCGGTTTGGCTTTGAGAATTTAACTGCCAAGACTCAACTAAAAACTTTAGATTTAATTTTGGACTTTTTAAAAAGATTTTGCTCGGCAAATGTACAGAAAATTCGGCATTACTATTCACTTGATAGTCGCTGTAATCGATATCCCAGCCTTGCTGACTCAATTTAACCAGCTGCCCTAGCGCATTGTATTGAGTGATCGTTGGCAACTCGCCATGCGAGCTAGGCTTGCCTAATACCCACTCGCTTAAACCTAGTAGTGGCAACTTAAAACCGAGTGCTTGTTGAGTAAGCGTTTCAACATTATCAGCTTTTAGTTGTTTTTGGTCAGCCGTGGTGAGTGTAACTTGCTGAGATGTGCTGTTTATAACGGCGAGTTTACTGCCAAAAGGTGAAAATACTTCCATCAGATCATTTGTTTTGTCATGTTGCCAATGTGTATTAGCAGAAAAACCCTGTTTTTCCATTTGCACCGCAATACGACCATTTAATTGAAACGCGCTTACATTTGTTATGTCCCGCAAATGCTGATCTTGTAAATCTAGCTGCTGAGGCGTTTGTATTATCGCTGGCGGTAGATTAACTGGCTGGCTGGCGCAGCCTATCAGCATGTCCACCAGCAACAACACCCAAATAATTTTTTCAAAACTAGTATTTTTGTTATGCAATTAAACGATTTTCAAGATTGATCTGTTTTTAACGGGATAATTTAGTTAATAGAATCTTTATCAAAAAAAATATTTATCAATATGATGCTTAAGAATTAAACTTTTTAATAGTATCCAATAAAGGTTGGTTATCGGGGCTAGCTTTTTTAGCTTCATTCCATAGCTTTTTCGCCTCGTCTTTTTTGCCTTGCTGCCACAGTACTTCACCTAAATGCGCAGCAATTTCTGGATCATTAGATACATTAAATGCACGACTTAAGTGTTCAGCGGCAACTGCTAAGTTACCAAGGCGATATTCTACCCAGCCCAAGCTATCTAAAGTGAAGTGGTCATTTGGGCTATAAGATAGCGCTTTTTCAATGAGCGCTTTAGCTTCTTGCAAACGAATATTACGGTCAGCCAAGCTGTAACCAAGTGCATTATAGGCTTGCGCAAAATCAGGCTTAATAACCATTACACGACGTAACTCTCGCTCAGACACATCATATTTTTTGATTTTCTCTGCCATCATGGCGTAATCATAAATAATACCGTGCGTCACTGGTAAGTTTTTAACAGCTTTCTCTAACAAATCATAAGCCTCTTGATCACGCTTCACTTGGCTGAGTAAGCTAGCTTGCACGCGCAACACCTCAGCTTGTTGCTGTTCATCTAGATTCTGTACGTTGTCTAGCATGTCGATTGCTGCATCAACATTTTTACTTTGTACCAGCATTTCAGCATGGTTAATTTGAGCATCTAAATATAAATCACCCGGTTTCACTTGGTTAAACCATTTTTCAGCCTCTGCATATTTCTTTTGCTTGCTGGCAATTTGCCCTAAATAAATATAGGTTTGTTCGTTATCACGACGCGGCAACTTTAATGTGTCTTGAAAGTAACCACTAGCGTCATCTAGCTCACCGGCTTGGTAGGACAACAAGCCTAACAAAGCGAGCGAGTCGCCGTCAGCTTTTGCTGATGTGCTCAGTTTTTTAATTTCAACTTTTGCTTCAGCATTACGTTTTTGCGCGATTAAAGCACGTACTAAGCTCAAACGTACCTCATTAGCTTCTGGATATTGATCTAAGAATTTTTTATAAAAATTTATGGTTGTGTCTAATGATTGTGTTGACAGCACTTGACCTCGCAGTAAAGCAGCCACTTCCCAGCCTGATTTTAGCTGATCAGCCTTTGTGAGCGCATTAAGCGCTTTAGTATCATCGCCAGCAATCCAAGCTGAATTAGCGAGAGTAAATTGCGCTTCTGCCAGTGTTGGGTATGGCTGTGCAAGCTCTTCAACTAGTTTTAGAACAGCTTTTTTGTCTTGTTGTTTGGCTAACAAACCGTTGAGATATAAAAAGCCATTAGCACGCGTTTCTTCTTTGGCTAGCAACTTTTGTAATTGTGGTTTTGCATCAACTAAGTTACCTGACACAATAAACATTTGTGCGGCTGTTTGCTGAGCTTCAGCTGAGGTAGGGTCTAGCTTAAGCCACAGTGCTGTAGCTTCGGCTGCCAGCTGCTGATTTTTACCGAAAAGCGCGGCACGAGCGGCACGTTCAGCCAGCCTTGCATCTTGCGTTGTTTGTGCCAGCTGAAAGAAGACACCTGCTGCAAAATCAATTTCACCGCGCTGCGCTGCAATTTCAGCAGCCAAATATTTATGTAAAAACTCTGCCGTTAAACCTTTAGGTTCAGGCGCTTTGCTCGTGGCTGCAGGTGTTGTAACCGTTGGCATTTCTGTTGCTGGCGCGCCTGTCGTTGTGGGCGCTGAAACAGCTAGCACTACATAAATAAATTGGCTACTAGCAACTAATAAAAGCGCAGCTAACTTGCTGTAAGATAAATTTTGCATGATGTTTGGGTCTTTGTATTGAATGAACGCGGGCAAATTAAAACTGTAACAAAGTAAAATTATTTAAAATATTCAACTTAAAGCTTAGTCAGTGACAGTTTAAGCTAGTTCAGCGATAATGCCACTCTTGTCATAGTAATTGTCAAGCTAAATTGGGTTGAAATCAACAAAAATAACCCTGTAAAGCGAACTTTATAAGCTGTTTGAATTCTTAAATTTTTGGATTTCAACGAATATTTAACAATGACTAGTGATATTTTTAACAATAATATGCAATATATTTAACTAATTTTTTGTAATGGCTTTTAATAATTATGGGCACAACATTATTCGTTTTTATTGTTTCGTCATGCGTTAATTATTAATTTGCTAATAGATTGTTAAATTACTAACCATCAAACATCTGTCTGTTACGTTACACTTAAACCATAAACATTTTTTTATTATAAGTCTGCCACAATGAACCCAATCATTACCGTTGAAGCAAACCAACTCACTCGTATTTATGGCGGCCGCAAGGCGGTAAATAATGTTAGCTTTAGCTTAAACAAAGGTGAAGTGTTAGGCTTTTTAGGGCCAAATGGTGCTGGCAAATCAACCACCATGAAAATGCTCACAGGTAATTTAGCGCCTAGTGAAGGTACAGTAAAAATTTGTGGCATTGACATGATGGAAAACCCAAAAGAAGCCAAAGCGCTCATTGGTTACCTGCCTGAAACTCCACCCTTATATAAAGAATTAACTGTAGATGAGTTTTTAACGATTGCCGCGCGTTTGCACCGAGTGAGCAGTAAAAACATTAAAAACGCAGTGCAAAAAGCCAAAGAACGTTGTGGCCTCACTGAAATGAGCAAGCGTCTGATTGAGAATTTATCAAAAGGTTATCAACAGCGTGTTGGCATTGCGCAAGCCATTATCCACAACCCAATGGTGGTGATTTTAGATGAACCAACAGTCGGTTTAGACCCAATCCAAATTCGCGATATTCGCGCTCTCATTAAAGAGCTGGGCAACGATCACTCGGTGATTTTATCAACGCATATTTTGCCTGAAGTCGAAATGGTGTGTGATCATGTGCAAATTATTCATAAAGGCGAGTTAGTCTTTAACGGCGCAATTGAAATGCTCAAACAACAACGCCAAGGTAATAAGCTACTCATCGGTTTACATCAACCACCAGCTGATTTAAACGCACTTAAATTACAGGGTATTACCCAAGTTGAAAGCTTAGAAAATGGCTTAATTCGTCTGCATCATTTAGCAGATGAATCCCCTGCTGAGGCTTTTGTACGCGCTGCTGTTGAAAATAATTGGGGTTTACATCAAATTAACCCAGATCAAACTAGCTTAGAAGAAGTGTTCGTGTCATTAACCTACCAAGAACAACCTTATCAAGAGCAGGCCATTCAGGCAGCTGCTTAAACTTTAACAAGAGCTTAATATGATTTTAAATATCGCAAGAAAAGAACTCAAAAGCGTCTTCTCAACCCCGATGGGCTGGGTGATTTTATCGCTGATTTTGTTTGTGTTTGGTTATTACTATTACGAAGGTGTTGATCAATACTTTCAGGTGATGTCAGGCTCTATGCGGCCAGAAGAGCGTAAAGGCGTGACTGAATTTGTTGGCCAAAACTTATTTGGCATTGGCTCTTTTGTCATGTTATTTGCCGTGCCATTACTGACCATGCGTCTAATTTCAGAAGAGCGTCGCAATCAAACATTAGCGTTTTTATTTAGCGCGCCGCTATCACTCACTGAAATAGTAGTCGGTAAATTTGTAGGTCTAGTCGCGTTTTTAAGCATATTAATTGGTTTTGTGTTTTTAATGATGGCCTCACTCAATATTTGGGCAGAGATTGATTATGGCTATATTTTTGCTAACTTAATAGGCTTGTGGCTACTGCTGGCTAGCTTTGCAGCGCTTGGAATTTATGTGTCTAGCCTCACTCAGCAACCTGTCATTGCCGCCATTATTACCTTTATCGTGCTATTTGGTCTATTGATGCTAGATAATTTAATAGCCGCTTCGCAAAATGAAGGCTTAGCTTATTTGTCACTCATGCGTCATTTTCAGCCATTTTCACGCGGCCTAATTAATACGGGTGATATTGCTTACTTTATTCTATTTATCACCACTTTTTTAACGCTCACTATCCGCCGATTAGACGCAGACAGACTAAGAGGCTAATAAAATATGAACAATAACCGTAAACTCCGCCTGCAACTACTCGCCCAAAACTGGCTTTTTGTGGTGTTATTTTTAGCTATTATTGCCATGCTAGCCGCGCTCACACGCCAATTTAGCTGGTCTTATGACTACACCCAAAGTAACCGCAACACACTCACGCAAGGCTCAATCAATATATTAAAGCAAATGCCGAAACCTGTGCATATTCAAGTATTTGCTTCTCAAGATGACGTATCAAAGAACGATCAATTCCGTAAAAAATATGCTGATTTTATTAACCGTTATAAGCGCTCAAAATCTGACATTACTTATGAATTTATTGACCCAGCAGAACAACCAAAAATTACGCAAGACGCTGGTATTAAAGTAGATGGCGAATTTGTTGTTGAATACAACAAACGCACAGAGCATATTTCACCACCGTTTGTAGAGCAAGATTTCACTAACTTGCTAGTACGTTTATCGCGCACCAATGAGCGCCCAATTATGTATTTAGATGGTCATGGTGAGCGTAATTTAATTGGCATTAAAAACTTTGATTTAGGTGAATTTGGTAAGCAGCTAGCCAAGCGCGGCTTTACCTTCGCTAACCCAGACTTAACCATTGCTCAAGATGTGCCAGCCAATGGCTCAATGCTTGTGATTGCTGCACCACAAGTAGATGTAACCGAAATTGAAGTGCAAAAAATTATTAAATATATTGAAAACGGCGGCAATATTTTATGGTTACTAGACGACAATAAAATGCACGGTCTACAACCTTTAGCGGACTACTTAAATTTAGAAGTTAACTCTGGCATGGTCGTTGATTTATCATCAGCCAAATATGGTGGTGACGCAAAACTTGCTTTGGCGCGTACCTATGGCGAACACCCAATCACTAAAAACTTCATGCTGTTAACTGCATTCCCAGAGGCGCGACAAGTGAGTGCAAAAGACTCATTTGAAAAAGGCTGGAAGGTCAGTAATCTAATTGATGTAGCACCAAATGGCTGGCTTGAGAGCGGTGCTGTCGATGAGAAGATGGGATTTGACGACAAAACTGATAAACGCGGCCCTATCAATATTGCAGTTGCTTTAGAACGTGAGTTCGGCAAAAAAGGTCAGCGCGTGTTGGTGGTTGGTAATGGTAACTTTTTATCAAACACATTTATTGCAAACGGCGGTAACCTTGATTTAGGCGCAAATATGGTGAACTGGCTAGCCAATGACGATAGTTTAATCACCATACAACCCAAACCACTAAAAGATATGAATATGATGATTCCTGCGACGCCTAGCGGTCAGGCAACTGCATGGATTGTATTTTTTGGTTTCAAATATATTATTCCAAGTATATTTTTAATCACAGGCCTCTTAATGTGGCTAAAAAGACGTAAGGCTTAATACAAATGAAATCACGTTGGTTAATCAATATTGTGATGCTCGCGATTGTAGTGGGCTTGGGCACGTACTTTTATTTGCGGCCGAAACCTGAAGCAGTGCAAACTAAGGCTTACGACATCTCGCAAATAAAATTAGCAGATATTGTGAGCATTCAAGTTGATTTACCAAATAAACCGTTAATGACCTTTAAAAAAGTGAATAAGCTTTGGCAAATGACTGCCCCCTACCCTGCAAGGTTAGATCAACAAAGCATTAATCACATCATGTCGGTAGTTGCCGCGCAAAGTAACAACAAATTTAGTAGTACAGACTTAGCAAAATTTGGTTTAAATGAACCTAAGCTAAAGCTTACTTTGAACGAAGAGGTATTTATATTTGGTGCGTTTAATTCAGTGACTAGCGAACAATATGTCATGTATAAAAACGCTATTTATTTGTTGCCTGGGAGTTATTTAGAGTTAGCCAGCATACAAACGACTGCTTTGCTGGATAAAAGCCCGATTGCACAAAATGAGAAAATTATTGGCTTTGATTTGTCAGGCCTTGAACAATGGCAAGATAACCAGCTTAATGTTGATCTAGCCGATGGCAAGTGGCAGGTTAATGATCCAAAGTTACGTGTGAATCAAGCCGCCATGCAAGAATGGTTTGATGGCTACTGGACTGGTATGAGCGTGAGTGCTGTTGAACCTTACAGTTTACAAGCCACTGAGAAACTGCCTGGTTTTTCAGTCAAGCTGAGTAATGGTAAAACTATTCGCTTTGATAAATTTCAAGAGTCACCCACACTGATACTGGGCAGACCTGACGAAGGTATCAAGTACACAATTGCTTCAGATATTGGTTTTGTGTTGCTAAACCCGCCATTAGAATCTGCCAAATAACTAGGTTGTAAACGCCCAATGCCTGAATTACCAGAGGTAGAAACCACTAGGCTTGGGCTGTTACCGCTGGTCAGCTTAAGCGTTGAATCTGTTGCTATACGCCACAAAACACTGCGCTGGCCAATTCCGCAGCATCTCATAGAAACACTACCAAATCAAACCTTATTGAGCCTGACACGTCGGGCAAAATATATCTTATGTGAGTTTAATACTGGCACTTTGCTGCTACATTTGGGTATGTCTGGGCGCATTGCTCTGCTAGATCGCAATTACCCTGCTGAAAAACATGATCACTTTGATATTGTCTTTAACGATGGTCAAGTATTGCGCCTGCGTGACCCTAGGCGCTTTGGCGCGGTGCTGTGGTTAGACAATAAAGAAAATAACCATGTGCTGTTAAATAGCCTTGGACCTGAACCTTTAGATGATATTTTTAACGCGAAATATTTACATAAAGCCTTAAGTAATAAATCGCTCGCGATTAAAAATGCAATCATGGATGGCCATGTGGTGGTTGGTGTGGGCAATATTTATGCATCAGAATCATTATTTCGCGCAAAGATACACCCCGAAACACCTGCTAGCAAGCTAAGTTTGAAGCGCTGCGAGACATTAGTTGCAGAAATTAAGGCTACACTCGGCGATGCCCTTAAAGCAGGTGGCAGTAGCTTGCGTGACTTCTTTGGTGTAGATGGCGGTATTGGCTATTTTCAACAAGAATATTTTGTTTACGGCAGAACGGCTGAGCCGTGCAAGGTTTGCAGCACGCCTATCAAAAACATCAGGCTAGGTCAGCGCTCTACATTTTTTTGCGAGCGCTGCCAAAAGTCTTAATAGTTAAGAGCGTTAAAGATGCGCATCAAAATAAACATAGCCCTGTAGCGCAACTAGCACCAACAATATCAACGTAATCGCCGCAAACCATTTGCGTTGGCGTTTTTGCTCATTCACTAATTTTTCTAGTGTAGCCGTTAGTACAGGTAATTGATTTTTTTCTAAACTCTGATGAATTAAGTGTGGAATTTTTGGTAACGTTGCCGCCCAATATGGTAGCTCATGTTTAATATTTTTAACCAAACTACGCCAACCGACTTGTTCACTCATCCAGCGTGTTAAAAATGGTTGTGCGGTTTTCCATAAATCTAAATCAGGGTCTAAATCGCGGCCTAAACCCTCTATATTTAGCATGGTTTTTTGCAACAAAATCAATTGCGGCTGAATCACCACACCAAAACGGCGCGACATTTGAAATAGGC